>CAMYIQ010000325.1 GCA_947258465.1 uncultured Erythrobacter sp. | reverse complement strand
TGGACAAGCTGCAGCTTGTCCATCTCCCGAGCTACCCCTGCGATATGCTGACGGGCTAGCCAAGCCAGCCCTTCAATTGCAGCGAATTGCGCTCTAATTAGTTCGCGCCTTGCAGTCTGAGTATCCTCTTTCTGCAGACGGCTCTTTGCCTCTGCAACATCGGCAATCAGTATGGCGATGAGTTCCTTGAGATCCACAAGATATCTGTAAATCGCGGAAAGGAAAAAATAAATGCCCAGCCCCTGGAAAGACGCCCGCGGGATCATTGTGACGACCACACCGACGATCGAGGGGCGGCCGATCCAGGACTATCTCGGCATCGTCACCGGCGAGGTGATCGTCGGGGCGAACCTGTTCCGTGATCTGTTCGCCAATATCCGCGACATCGTCGGCGGACGTTCGGGCAGCTATGAACGTATTCTCGCCGATGCGCGCGAACAGGCGATCCAGGAACTGCAGGCCGAATGCGGTGCACGCGGCGGGAATGCCGTAGTCGGTATCGACCTCGATTACGAGGTGATCGGCGACACCGGCTCGATGCTGATGGTTTCCGCCAGCGGGACGGCGGTCAAGATCTGATCTAGGCTCCGCTGCTCGCGAGCAAGACCAGCGAGATGAAAGCGCCATTGTGGAGGGCATGCAGCAGAATGCTTGCCCACAAGCCATAATGCACGCGCAGGTAGCCGAGCATGGTGCCGGTTACGAGCTGCGGCAGTACGAGCGGCAGCGCCGTGGCCATCTGATCGGCTGGAAAGTTGAACAGATGGACAAGCGAGAAGGCCAGCGTGCTGACCCAGAAAAACAGCGGAAAACACCGCTGGAACCATCCGATGGCGCCGTGCCTTCGCAGCAGATAAAGCGCCACCAGTGCCAGTACGCCCCCAACCAGTGCGCCCAGCGCCATGGCGGCGAGCCCGGTTTCCAGTGCATCGGCGCCGTAGGAGAAACCCGCCGCGCTCAGCAGTAGCGTGGCGGACACGCCGCCGCCCACGAGCGCGACCAGGGCGAGCAGATGCCCCGGCCGCCCCGATAACCAGCCGCGAAATGCGATTTCTTCTGCCAGGGGCGCCACAATCACCACGGCGAAAACGATACCTGGTCCGATGTCCATTCCGGCCAGCGCCGTTTCGGGCATATCGACACCCGCCGCGATGACGATCCCCGCGATTGCCAGCAATCCGCTCATCACAAGGAGGTCGAGAGCGAACAGGCGCAGAACCGCGCTCAGGTCTGCCACCTGTGGCAGCGGTGCGCGTGCCGGCAGGTCCGGACGCCGAAGGAAGCCGAGGAACCGGCTCCATTCGCACCGCATGGTCATGGCGGGCGTCACCGCGCTCTCGCCACTTGTCGTGATTGCATCCATGCGGCTAAGGCGACCCCCAAGATTCTCTCGCGAGAATACGTCCAACCATCTCAGCTACGCAAAGCGACACCATGGCCGGCCATTCCAAGTTCAAGAACATCATGCATCGCAAGGGCGCGCAGGACAAGAAGCGCTCGAACCTGTTTTCCAAGCTCAGCCGCGAAATCACCGTGGCCGCGAAGATGGGCATGCCCGACCCGGATATGAACCCGCGCCTGCGCCTGGCCGTCAACAACGCCAAGGCGCAGTCGATGCCGAAGGACAACATCCAGCGCGCGATCGACAAGGCGACCAGCGGCGATGACGAGAATTACGAAGAGGTCCGCTACGAAGGCTACGGCCCCGGCGGCAGCGCCATCATCGTCGAGGCGCTGACCGACAACCGCAACCGCACCGCCACCGCCGTGCGCACTGCCTTTTCGAAGAACGGCGGCAATCTCGGCACCGAAGGCTCGGTCGCGCACGGATTCGAACGCCTCGGCTTCATTTTCTACCCCGCCGATGCGGGCGACGAGGAGAAGGTCCTCGAAGCCGCGATGGAAGCGGGCGCGGACGATATCTCGTCCTCCGAAGACGGCCATGAGATATGGACTGCGGCAGAAGATCTGCACCAGGTCGCGGGCGATCTTGAAAAGACGCTTGGCGAGGCCGAGACGGTCAAGCTCGCATGGAAGCCCAACCTCACCGTCGAAATGGACGAGAAGGGTGCCGGAACCCTGCTCAAGCTGATCGACGCGCTCGAGGATGACGACGATGTCCAGACCGTGTGGGGCAATTACGACATTTCCGACGAGGTGATGGACAAGGTCGGCTAGTGAGTATTTGTTGCGCGAGGGTCGGATCTCGGTCCGCCTCTTGCGGCTGGTACCGCAAGGGAAGCGCGAATGCGCTTCACGCTCGCGTCATATGACGATCATCCTGGGTCTTGATCCGTCGCTCAGTTGCACCGGCTGGGGCGTGGTCCGGGCCGAGGGCTCGCGCATCGCGCATGTTGCCAACGGGCAGGTCCCGACCGATCCGAAGGCGCCGATGGCCGAACGGCTGGCCATGCTGCATGCGGCCTTGGCGGAGATTATCGCCACGCACCGGCCCGATCGGGCGGCTGCCGAAGAGATCTTCGTCAACAAGAACCCGCAATCGACGCTCAAGCTCGCGCAGGCGCGCGGCGCCGTGCTGGCGGCATGCGGTGGAGCGGGGCTGGTGGTGAATGAACACGCCGCCCGGCTGGTCAAGAAATCGGTTGTCGGCACCGGCGGGGCGGACAAAACGCAGGTCCAGGCCATGCTCAAGATTCTGCTGCCCGGAGCAGTGATTGCCGGGGCCGATGCCGCCGATGCGCTGGCGGTGGCGATTGCCGATGCGCATCTGGCGCCGAAGCGCTAGCGCCAAACGCAGGGCGCGGACGGTTGAGCCATGTCCGCGCGCGGCTTCTGGCCTCTATCAGGCAAAAGCGGCCGGGCTCGCCGGGATGATCGCCGTCGCGAACAGCGCGGTGGAGATCGCGATCGAGAAGGCTGCGGCGTAAAGGCTGCTATTGGCGAAGGTAAACATGGCTGAGGTCCTTTGGAGCCGGGAGATGAAGAGGTGAATTCCGGCCGTTCGTGATCGAATTAAGCGAAGACTGCCGGGCTGGCGGGAACGATGGCGGTTGCGAACAGCACTGCCGAAACCGTGATGGCGAAAGCGGCGGCGAAGAGGTTCTGGTTGGTCGAGGCGAACATGGTGCATTTCCTTCCGTTTTATGTGTCGGCGAGTTTGTCTTGCCGGATGCCAGAAGGATTGCAGGAGCCGTGCCAAATCCGGGAAACCGCGGAAAACGGGGAATTCCTTGCCAATGGCGCACCTTGCCTTAGAGGTGAAATCCCCAAGGTTGGGAGGAAATCCCAACTGGTGGGATCGATGTTCGCCGGGATGCCATTCGTCTCGTCCCGTTTTGTGTCATTCCGCCCTGTCACGCCGCGATCCAACGGGTTAATGACACGCGCATGCGGCGGCGATTCCTTGCTCCAGAGCCTTGGACTTGCGGCCCCTTCGACCCCGGCGCTTTTTCGGTCCGGGCCGCCTGCCCAGTGTTTCAACCTTCAGGACAAGCCACTTGACCATCCATATCTACGGCATCCCCAATTGCGACACCGTCAAGAAGGCACGCAAATGGCTCGACGCGCGCGAGCTCGACTACACCTTCCACGACTACAAGAAGGAAGGTGCCGATGCCGCGAGGCTCGCCGAATGGATCGAGGTCAAGGGTGTCGATACCGTGCTTAACCGCCGCGGCACAACCTGGCGCAAGCTGCCGGAGGAGGAGAAGGCCGACGTCGATGCGGCCAAGGCCGTCAAACTGCTGCAAGATAACCCTTCCATGATCAAACGGCCCGTCGTCGAACATGACGGCACCCTGCTGGTCGGTTTCAAGGAAGACGAATGGTCCGCGCACTTCTCCTGATCCTTGCAGCGCTGGCCGTCCCATCGGCGGCAGCGGCGACGGCCCAGGACTTCATAGTGATCGCGCATCGCGGTGCCAGCGGCGAACGGCCCGAGCATACGCTGGCGGCCTATGAGCGCGCGATCGATCAGGGGGCGGATTACATCGAGCCCGATCTGGTGGCCACGAAGGACATGCAGCTCGTCGCCCGGCACGAAACGGAGATTGGCGAAACGACCGATGTGGCGAGCCGCGAGGAGTTTGCCGATCGCAAACGCTCGAAAACGATAGAGGGGCGGCTGGTCACTGGATGGTTCGCCGAGGACTTCACACTCGCCGAGTTGCGCAGCCTGCGCGTGCGCGAGCGGCTGCCGGACTTGCGCCCCGGCAATGCGCGTTTCGACGGCCTCTATCAAATCCCCACATTCGATGAGATCGTGACGCTGGTACAGGCAAAGCAGGCGGAAACCGGGCGATCGATCGGCATTTACCCGGAATTGAAACACCCGACCTGGCTGTTGCAAGAGGCAGGGATCGATACGGTCGATCTGCTCGCCGCCGCCTTGCGCGAGGCCGATCTCGACGATGCGGACGATCTGGTCTTCGTGCAGGTCTTCGAGGTCGGGCCGCTCAAGCGGTTGAATGCGCTGGTCGAAACCCCGCTTGTGCTGCTGATTTCATCCCAAGGCGGCCCCTATGACGAACCCGCGATGAGCTGGGCCGATATACTGACCCCTTCGGGTCTTGCCGAAGTGGCTACCTATGCCGATGGAATTGGTCCGCATCTCGGCCATGTCCTGTCAGCCGATGGCAATCCGACCGGCCTTGTCGGTGACGCGCATGCGGTGGGTCTAAAGGTTCATCCCTGGACGCTGCGTAAGGAGAACGCCTTCCTGCCGCCCGCGCTACGCCGTGGGGCTGGGCAGGGCGCGGCGGGCGATCTGGGCACGCTGGCGCGCATGGTGCGCGCCTCGGGCGCAGATGGCGTATTTACCGACGATCCCGCGCTGGTGCTCAGCGCGCTCGGGCGGTGACGATATAGTTCAGCGATAGATCGCCGGACAGGTGCAGGCCCTTGGTGGGCGAAAAGCCGATGCCTTTCGGATCACCCATTTCGAGCCCGGCTTCGTCGAGCAGTTCGCCCAGTTCTTCGGGCGTGATGAAATCGTCCCAGTGATGCGTGCCCTTGGGAATCAGCCCGATGCTTTCCGCGGCGCCGATCATCAGCAGACGCGACTGCGGCGTGCGGTTGGGAGTGGAAAGGACCATAAGCCCGCCGGGCGACAGCTTTTCCGCAAGCGCAGCGACGAAGGCCCGTTTGTCGGCGACATGCTCGATCACTTCCATTGCGGTGACGAGATCGAAGGTGCCGATGTCGAGGCCGCCGATCTCGCCCGCGATATAGCGGATATCGAGCCCTGCTCCTTCCGCATGAAGCGCGGCGGCCGCGACATTCTCCGGTGCTGCGTCGACCCCTGTCATCTCTGCCCCTAGCCGCGTGAGTGGTTCGCATAGCAGGCCCGCACCGCAGCCGACATCGAGCGCGCTCTTTCCGGCAAGCGGGTTGCGCGCCTCGATATCGCCTGCCCAATGCAGGTCGATCGCTTCGCGCAGGAACTTGAGGCGCACCGGGTTGAGCCGGTGGAGCATGGCGGATGAGCCCTTCGGGTCCCACCAGTCCTTGGCCAGCCTGCCGAAATGCGCGGCCTCGTCGGGCCGGATCGTTGGGCCGGAATTTGTGCTGGCCGAAGTATTGCTACTCGGCTGCGTGGTTGCATCGCTCATGCGCTCTGGCTAGCAGCCGTATCCCGGTAATTCCAGCACGGAGACCCCAGCGCTTGGCCCGTATCGTGATGAAATTCGGCGGAACCTCCATGGCGGGGACCGAGCGTATTAGGCGCGTGGCAAATATCGTGCGCAAACAGGCGGCGCGCGGGCACGAGGTCGCGGTGGTGGTTTCCGCAATGGCGGGCGAAACCGATCGGCTCGTGAATTTCTGCCGCGAGGCCAATGCACTCTACGATCCGGCGGAATACGACGTGGTCGTCGCCAGCGGCGAGCAGGTGACCAGCGGTCTGCTGGCGCTCACCCTGCAATCGCTGGGCTGCAAGGCGCGCAGTTGGCTCGGCTGGCAACTGCCCGTGCGCACGGTCGAAAGCCATTCCAAAGCGCGTGTCGAGACGATCGATTCCCCGGCACTGATCGAAGCGCTTGAAGCAGGCGAGATCGCCGTCATTCCCGGATTTCAGGGCGTTTCCGAACTCAACCGTATCACCACTATGGGGCGTGGCGGATCGGACACATCGGCGGTGGCCGTTGCGGCGGCGATCAAGGCCGATCGCTGCGACATCTACACCGACGTCGATGGCGTCTACACCACCGACCCGCGTATCGTCGCCAAGGCGAAGAAGCAGAAGGCGGTGACCTATGAGGAAATGCTCGAGCTCGCGAGCGTGGGGGCCAAAGTGCTCCAGACGCGCTCGGTCGGGCTTGCGATGAAAGAGGGCGTGCGCGTGCAGGTTCTCTCAAGCTTCGTCGGCGAGGATGCCATTCCTGCCGATGAACACCCCGGCACGATGATCGTGTCGGAGGAAGAAATGAACGAACTGGTGGAGAAGGGCGATATGGAACGCCAGCACGTGACCGGCATCGCGCACGACAAGAACGAGGCCAAGGTGATCCTCACCCGTGTGCCCGACAAGCCCGGCGCGGTCGCCCACATCTTCGAGCCCCTGGCAGCGGCCAGCATCAATGTCGATATGATCATCCAGAACGTCGGCCGCGACAAGGGTGAGACCGACGTGACCTTTACCGTTCCGCAGGCCGACCTCGCGCGTGCGCAGGCGCTGCTCGAGGACAAGCGGGAGGATATCGGTTACAACCGCCTGATTACCGACAGCAAGATCGCCAAGATCAGCGTCGTCGGCGTCGGCATGAAAAGCCATGCGGGCGTCGCCAGCACGATGTTCTCTGCCCTGGCCGATCGCGGGATCAACATCCAGGCGATCACCACCAGCGAGATCAAGGTCAGCGTACTGATCGACGAGGACGAAACCGAACTGGCGGTTCGCGTGCTGCACACGGCATATGGCTTGGATGCCGCGGACGAGGCGGCGTGAGCCACACTGCGAGAATCCTCCTGCTCGGTTCGGGCGAGCTGGGGCGCGAATTCGTGATCTCGGCCAAGCGGCTCGGGGCCTATGTCGTGGCTTGCGATGCCTATGACGATGCACCCGCCATGCAACTGGCCGATGCGCGCGAGGTGTTCTCCATGCTCGATGGCGAGAAGCTGCGTGAGGCGGCCGAGAAGCACCGGCCCGACTATATCGTGCCTGAAATCGAGGCGATCCGGACCTCGGTGCTGGCCGAACTGGAAGAAGAAGGGTTCACTGTCGTCCCCTCGGCGCGCGCGGCGCAGCTGACTATGAACCGCGATGCGATCCGCGACCTTGCGGCGAACGAGCTGGGCCTCGTCACCTCGAAATATCGCTATGCCAAGAACCTGGAAGAGGCGAAGGCGGCGGCGCAGCACACCGGGCTTCCCTGCGTGATCAAGCCGGTCATGTCTTCCAGCGGCAAGGGCCAGTCGACCGTACGCCGCGAAGAGGATCTGGAGGCGGCCTGGGACTATGCCCAGGCCAATATGCGCGGTGACCGTCAGCGCGTCATCGTCGAGCAGTTCGTCGATTTCGACTACGAAATCACTCTGTTGACCGTGCGGCACCGAGGCGGCGTAACTTTCTGCCCGCCCATCGGCCACCGGCAGGAGCGCGGCGATTACCAGGAAAGCTGGCAACCGACGCCGATGTCCGATGCTGCGATCGCCAAGGCTCAGGACATGGCGAAAACGGTGGTCGACGATCTGGGCGGCTATGGCCTGTTCGGGGTCGAGTTCTTCGTGAAGGGCGAGGAGGTGATCTTCTCCGAGCTTTCGCCGCGTCCGCACGATACCGGCATGGTCACGCTGGTCAGCCAAAATCTGACCGAATTCGATCTCCACGCCCGCGCGGTGATGGGCCTGCTAATCCCTGCCGAGCTGCGCGCGCGCCCGGCTGCCAGCGCCGTCATCCTTGCCGAGCGCGACAGCGCCAGCTTGGCCTATGAATGCCTCGCCGAAGCCATGGCCGATGGCGCCGATCTGCGCATCTTCGCCAAGCCTACCAGCCGCCCCTACCGCCGCATGGGTGTGGCGCTGGCGACCGCAGGCGATACCGACGAGGCCCGTCGCAAGGCGCGCGATGCGGCGCACAGGGTGCGGATCGTCTATGGCGATTGATGCATCCCGGCTTGCCGTAACGGCGAGGCGGGCTTAAGCGCCCAGCGGATGAACGACTATCCCAAGACCGCCCGCCTGATGCAGCGCGGCGCAGATTTCCTCGGCAGCGAAACCGCGATCCTGTGCGGCGCGATGAGCTGGGTGTCCGAACGCAATCTGGTTTCGGCCATTTCCAATGCGGGCGGCTTCGGCGTGATTGCCTGCGGGGCGATGACCCCCGAGCTTCTCGAAACAGAAATTGCCGAGACGCAAAAGCTGACCGACAAACCCTTCGGCGTGAACCTCATCACCATGCATCCTCAGCTTTTCGACCTTATCGAGGTCTGCGACAAGGCCGGTGTGAGCCATGTCGTGCTGGCCGGGGGCATCCCTCCCAAGGGCAGCGTCGAGGCGATCAAGGGCGGCGACCATCCGGCAAAGGTAATCTGTTTCGCACCAACCCTTGCACTGGCCAAGAAGCTGCTGCGCTCGGGCGCCGATGCGCTGGTAATCGAGGGGATGGAGGCCGGCGGGCATATCGGCCCGGTTTCGACCAGCGTGCTGGCGCAGGAAATGCTCCCCGAACTGGCCGAGGATCACCTGATCTTCGTCGCTGGCGGTATCGGTCGGGGACAAGCCATGGCGGGCTACCTCGAAATGGGCGCGGCGGGCGTCCAGCTCGGCACGCGGTTCGCCTGCGCGAGCGAGAGCATCGCCCATCCGGACTTCAAAAAGGCCTTCTTTCGCGCCAGTGCCCGCGATGCGATTGCCAGCGTTCAGGTCGATCCGCGCCTGCCGGTGATCCCGGTGCGTGCGCTCAAGAACAAGGGCACCGAGGCGTTCACCGCCAAGCAGCGCGAAGTGGCCGCGATCCTCGACCGCGAGGATATCGCGATGAACGAGGCCCAATTGCAGATCGAGCATTACTGGGCCGGCGCGCTCCGCCGTGCAGTGATCGATGGCGATGTCGAGAATGGCAGCCTGATGGCGGGCCAGTCTGTCGGCATGCTCAAGGAAGAAGAGCCGGTCGCGGTCATTATCGACAAGCTGATGGCGCAAAGCGAGGAAGCGCTTACCCGGCGCTGAGATGGCGTTTAACCGGTTCGGGAGCACTGTCTTCCGTTTTTCAGGTCGGCCAAGCCTCCATTGCTCCGGGCCAAGCCGGATTGCGCTTGCCTTGGCAGGGGCAGTCGAGTGAGGAGGGGCGCAATGACACAACCGCTGGTCCTCACCCTGTCCTGCACCGACCGCCCGGGAATCACCGCGCGCGTCACCACTTTCCTGTTCGAACGAGGCGGCAATATCCTCGAGGCGCAACAGTTCAACGACCGCGCCAGCGACGCCTTCTTCATGCGCGTCGAATTCGATCCGGGCGCCGCTCCGCGCGAGGCAATCCGGACCGATTTCGCTCCGCTGGCACGGGAATACGGCATGGAGTGGAAGCTGGCGCTGCGTGACCGCCCGCGCCGTGTGCTGATGATGGTCAGCAAGTTCGATCACTGCCTTGCCGACCTACTCTATCGCTGGCGTATCGGTGAGCTGGCGATGGAGCCGGTGGCTATCGTCTCCAATCATCCGCGTGAGGCGATCGAACATACGCATCTGGGCGACATCCCTTTCCACCACCTGCCGATTACGCGAGAGACCAAGGCGGCGCAGGAAGCGCAGGTGAGAACCATCGCAGAGAACACCGACGCGGAACTGATCGTCCTGGCGCGCTACATGCAGATCCTCTCGGATGAACAGGCGGCGTATTTTGCGGGCCGCTGCATCAACATCCACCACAGCTTCCTGCCGGGGTTCAAAGGCGCCAAGCCCTATCACCAGGCCTATGAGCGCGGGGTCAAGATGATCGGGGCAAGCGCGCATTACGTCACCGCCGATCTCGACGAAGGGCCGATCATCCACCAGGACGCGGAGAGCATCAGCCACGCGGACACGCCCGACGAACTTGTCCGCAAGGGCCGCGATATCGAGAGCCGCGTGCTGGCCGAGGCCGTGCGGCTTCACCTGGAAGAGCGCGTGCTCCTCAACGGTCAGCGCACGGTGGTCTTCCGCGGCTGATCAGCGCCGCGCGACGCGGTTGGCCGCGCGGGCGTTTTCCATATCCTTGTCCTCGTTCGCGCGGCTGATCACATAGGCGCGGATCGCCTCGATTTCTTCCGGCGTCAGCGAGCCTTCGAAGCTGGCCATGCCGTTGCCCTGCAGCGCGCCTTCGTGGACGAACTGCTGCCAGGCCTGCCGGTTGTCGAGCGCACCCGACCGCCGCAGGTCGGGCAGCACGGTCGAACCCACCGCGCCCGGCGCATGGCAGACCGAGCAGTAGCGCGCGTATTTTTCGCGCCCCAGCTCGATCGTGGCGGCGCTCGCACGGCTCGGCGGAGGATCGAGCGGGGCTGCCGCAAGCGCGGGCTCGGCCGGAAGTTCGGCCGTGCCGCCGAGTTTGAATACGAGCAGGCGGCTGATGTTGCGCACCGGATGCATCTGGTCGATCAGCGTGCCGTCGGCGGTGATGGCGAAGGCTCCGCCCCAGCCTGCCAGCACGGCGGCATATTGCTCGCCATTCACGGTGTAGGTGATCGGCGGGGCGACCACGCCGGTCTGCGCGGCGAAGCTCCACAGCTTGTTGCCGGTGGAGCTGTCGTAAGCGGAAAACTCGCTGCCCGAATTGCCCTGGAAGACGAGGCCCCCGCCGGTCGCCAGCACGCCGCCATTCCACGGTCCAGGATGCTCGACCGTCCACTTGGCCTCCTGATTGACCGGGTCCCAGGCCAGCAGCTTGCCCTTGATGGTGCCCTGCACCTCGCGGCGGAAGCCCATGTCGGGCGGCAGATCGCCCGCACCCATGTCGAAGCCGATATTGAAGCCGCGCTGGCGGTCGGGCTTCCAGTCCGATTGCGGAGCATAGAGCATCGCCGCTTCGAAAGCCGGGATATAGACGAGGTTTTCGCCCGGGTGATAGGCCATCGGGTGCCAGTTGTGGCCACCCAGCGGGCCGGGCATCACCAGCGCGGGTTGGCCGGTCACGTCCACGCGCGTTTCGGGGTTTTCGATCGGGCGACCGTTTTCGTCCATGCCTGTCGCCCAGTTCAAGGGAATATAGGGCTCCGCGCTGATAAACTCGCCCGTCGCGCGGTCGAGTACGTAGAAGAACCCGTTCTTGGGCGCCTGCATCAGCACCTGCCTTGTCCGCCCGCCGATCTCCATGTCGGCGAGCACGATGTGCTGCGTGGCGGTGTAGTCCCACGTCTCGCCCGGCGTGGTCTGGTAGTGCCAGACATATTCGCCGGTGTCGGGCCGGATCGCCACGATGCTGGAAAGATAGAGATTGTCGCCTTCGCCCGCGCCGTCCGCGCCGGGGCTGCGATAGGCGCGGTTCCACGGGCTCCCATTGCCGACGCCGAAATAGAGCAGGTCGAGTTCGGGATCGTAGGCCATCGAATCCCACACCGTGCCGCCGCCGCCGATGCCGCTCTCGCTGCCCAGCACATCGCCGCTCCAGGTCTTGGCGGCGGCTTTCAGATAGTCGGGCGCGTCCTCGCCCTCGTCTCCCGGCACTGTGTAGAAGCGCCACAGCTCGTCGCCGTCCTCGGCGTCATAGGCAGCGATATAGCCGCGCACGCCGAATTCGGCGCCGCCATTGCCGATCAGAACCTTGCCGTCGATCACGCGCGGCGCGCCGGTGATCGAATAGCTTTGCGACTGGTCGACGGTGACCTTCTCCCACATCACCTTGCCGGTATCGCGGTCGAGCGCCACGAGTCTTCCGTCGAGCGTGCCGAGGAACAGACGGTTACCCCATGCAGCGAGGCCACGGTTCACGACGTCGCAGCACACTTTCACCCCGGTTTCTCCGGGCACCTGCGGGTCGTAACTCCATAGCGGCTCGCCGGTCGCGGCATCGAAGGCAAAGACCTTGCTCCACGCGCTGGTGACGTAGAGCTTGCCGTCCATCACCAGCGGCGTCGCTTCCTGTCCGCGCGCGGTATCCATATCGGCGAACCAGGCGAGCCCCAGTTCGCCGACAGTCTCGCGGTTGATCTGGTCGAGTGGGGAATAACGCTGTTCGGAATAGGTCTTGCCATGCGTGATCCAATTGGCTGGATCGTCGCCCGCATTGACCAGACGGACATTATCGATCCCGCCTTCGGTATTTTCGTTCGTCGCCATGTTGCATCCGGCCAGCGCCCCGGAAAACCCAAGCGCGGCCAACGCCGCCCAACCGATCCCTCGCATCATCCTCTCCCCGGCGACATTTGCGTCGCTCTTCGCAACCTATCCTGACGCGCCCGCGCGGGCTTGTCCATATGGCGGCAACTTAAGGTGCAGCGCCGTGATCCGCTTTCGCTTGCGGCCAGCCCTGTGCGCGCTACCATGCACGTGATCATAGGAGGGTCGAGATGCTGGGTGGTTCGCTAGTTCTGATATTGCTGGTGCTGCTGGTCGTGCTGTTCCTGATAATGGGCGTGCGCGTGGTGAAGCAGGGCTTCGTTTATACGATCGAGCGGCTGGGCAAGTTCACCATGGCGGCCGAACCGGGGCTGCACCTGATCATCCCGTTCATCGACCGGGTCGGGCACAAGATCAACATGATGGAACAGGTGCTCGATATTCCGGGTCAGGAAATCATCACCAAGGACAATGCCATGGTCGGCGTCGACGCTGTGGTGTTCTTTCAGGTGCTCGATGCGGGCAAGGCGGCCTATGAGGTGTCGGGCCTGCATAATGCGATCCTCGCGCTGACGACCACGAATCTGCGCACTGTCATGGGCTCGATGGATCTCGACGAGACGCTGTCGAAACGCGACGAGATCAATGCCCGGCTGCTGAGCGTGGTCGATCATGCCACCTCGCCCTGGGGCATCAAGATCACCCGTGTCGAAATCAAGGATATCCGCCCGCCGGTCGATATTTCCGAGGCCATGGCACGTCAGATGAAAGCCGAACGCCTGAAGCGTGCCGAGATCCTCGAGGCCGAAGGCGACAAGACCAGCTCCATCCTGCGCGCCGAAGGACGCAAGCAGTCCGCCATTCTCGAGGCCGAAGGCAAGCGCGAAGCACAATTCCGCGATGCCGAGGCGCGCGAACGTGCCGCCGAGGCAGAGGCGAAAGCGACCGAGATGGTCTCCAATGCCATCGCCTCGTCGGGCAATCAGGCGATCAATTACTTCGTCGCGCAAGAATATACCAAGGCGGTGGGGAAATTCGCAGACAGTCCCAATGCCAAGACCATTCTGTTCCCGGTCGAAGCCACACAACTGATCGGTTCGCTCGGCGGGATCGGCGAGCTGATCAAGGGCACGTTCGACAATGTCGAGGGCACGGTCGATACCGGCAGCCCGATCCCGCCGAGCCGCGATCCGGCGCCCGTGCGGCGGCCCAGCGTGCCGCGCTCGCGCGATAGCTAGGCGTTCGGGCGATGGATGGCGTCGAAACCTATTGGATCTGGCTGATCGTCGGCCTGACGCTGGCCATGCTGGAAATGGTGGTGCCCGGGGTCTACCTCATCTGGCTGGCGATGGCGGCGCTGGGGATCGCGGTGCTGGCCTTTATCTCCGCGCCGCCGCTGGCCTTGCAGATCGTCGCCTGGGTTTCGCTCTCGCTGATCTTTGCCTTTTCGGCCAAGCGCTGGCTGCGCGATCGCCCGATCGTCTCTTCCGATCCGCTGCTCAACAACCGCGCCGGGCGGCTGGTGGGCGAGACCGCGCTGGTGACGCAGGCGATCGCCGATGGGGAAGGGCGCGTGAAAGTGGGTGACAGCGAATGGATTGCGCGCGGCACCGATGCGGCGGCGGGCACGCGAGTCCGTATTACCGGCAGCAGGGGCGCCGAACTGCTGGTCGAGCCCGTGGCGCTGCTCGGGGACGACAGCGCCGCCGAGAACTAGGTCAGGCGCGCAGCCGCTCGTTGAAGCGGCCGTGCTTGCGATAGCGGACCATCCACTTGTCGAGGAACAGGCCAAGCGGCTTGGGCTCGATCCCCAGCTTGGCAAAGCCTGGGAAATCGCCCGAAACGACGTTGCCCTGCTTGAGCAGTTGCCACTGGTCGCTGCCCATCGGTGTGCCTGGCAGCGCGGCGAAGGTTGCCGACAGGGCATCGGGCATGGGCAGGAAGCTGCGCTTGCGATTCTGCGCCGCCGCGATCGCCTGATTGATTTCCATCATCGAAAGCTGTTCGGGGCCGCCCAGCTCGTAAGTCTTGCCGCCATGCGTGCCCGGATCCTCGAGCGCGCGTACCGCAGCTTCGGCGACATCGTCGACATAAACCACCTGCAGCTTCGAATCGGGGGCGAAGACCGGCAAGACGGGCAGCGTGGAAATGAGCCCGGCGAACATGTTGATGAAATTGTCGTCCTTGCCGAACAATATGCTCGGACGCAGGATCGTCGCCTTGGGGAAAGCGGCCAGCACGCGCTCTTCGCCGCGCTTTTTGGCGCCTGCATAGGCGATCTCGGTATCCGCGTCGGGCTCGGCGGCGATCGCGCTGACATGGACGAAGGCGCTGGCACCCTCTTTCGCGGCGGCCTCGGCCATCCAGCCCGGCGCTTCGCCCATCAGCCGATAGAGATCGCCATCGAACGCACCGACGAGGTTCACGACCGCATCTGCGCCGACAATGCAACGCTCGACCGACTGGCGATCGCTCGCATCGCAGCGCGCGAACTGCATCTGGCCGAGGTTGGCGAGCGGCTTCAATTTGAATGCTTTTTCGGGGTTGCGGCTGGCGATGCGTACCCGCGCGCCGCGCGTCAGCAGCGCCTGCGCCACATAATTGCCGATGAAGCCGCTGCCACCCATCAGCACCACCAGCTTGCCGTCCAAAGCGCCGCTCTTAGCCATCGTAATCGCCTGTATCCTAGTCGCCGAATGTGTCGCTGCGCCCCTTGCCTCAACCCTTGGCCTCCCGCAAGCGTTCCGGCGGTCGCGAAAGACGTTGACAGGACTCGTCCCCCTTCGCTAGTGGCGCGCCCCTACCCGCAGCCGTGCTTCGATGACCGGCCAGCGACAAGTGTGCCCAGATGGCGGAATTGGTAGACGCACCGTCTTCAGGTGGCGGCGCTCGCAAGGGCGTGGAGGTTCGAGTCCTCTTCTGGGCACCATTTGTTCTTCTCACGTTCTCCCAAATAATCTATAAAACCCGCAGAAATCCTAGGGATTTGGCCCTTGGATCGTTCCGGATCG
>CAMYIQ010000324.1 GCA_947258465.1 uncultured Erythrobacter sp. | reverse complement strand
TCGCGCGACACCAATGCGGCGCGATAAGCCTCAAGAATATCTTCAGCGCCCGACACATCTTCGCTGGCCGAACCTGTCTTGTCGGAATGATGTGTCCCATGTCCGGAATGGTCCATGTCCTGCGCCCCAGCCGGCACTGGCGCCGCAGCAATGGCTAGTGCAACTACCCGCACTCGCAATAGAGTGTTCATCATGTCAGTTTCTTCTCCCTTGACCTAAAACCAGAACCGCACGCCGACGACGTAGTTCGTTACGCTGGGGTCCTCGCCGGCGGCCCTTGCGAAATCGCGGCTGTTGCCGATCTTCCATTCCTGGTCGATGCCGATATAGGGCGCGAATTCGCGCGCGAATTCGTAACGCAGGCGAATGCCGGCCTCAATCGTATCGATCCCTGCGCCGATCCCGAGTTCAGGAATGTCCTGTGCTGACAGCGCGATTTCGCCGCGCGGCTGCACGATCAGACGCTGTGTGATGAACTGATCGATTTCACCTTCAATTCGTGCGGTAAGATCGCCCTTGTTCGACAGAAATGCTGCTGCATCGACCTCGAACTCATAGGGAACGAGCCCTTGGATGCCCACAACCGCATGGGTGCGTTCAGGCCCGGTAAAATCCTGCCGCACGCCCGCCTGAAAATCGAAGAAAGGCGCAATGGCACGGCTCCAAAGCGCCTGCACTTCGGCGCTTTCAATGGTCTCGCCGAAGCTGCCTTCGCCTTCGGATTTGAACCAGAACTTGTTGTAGTCACCGCCATAATAACCCTGGACGTCCCACAAATAGCCGTCGTCGCCCTCGCGCAGGCGGTATTCGAGCCGGTCGCCCTGAAACCAGAATACCGGCGTTCCGCTCACTTCCTTGGTGACGGCCGCCCGAGACGCAGCCATTTCCTCTGCGCCGACAAAGGCATCGGCGGCAAAGGCGGGGCCCTGTAGCGCTTCAGGCGGGGGAGGGCCTTCCGGGATCGCCATATGGTCGGCGGATGCTCCATGGCCCATCGCGGAATGATCCATTTGCGACATGCCGCCCTCATCCTCCTTGCCGGTCATGGGCATCGCGCCATGCTGGGCCGCCCCATGATCCATGGCCGAATGATCCACTACCTCCGGATCTTGGACCTCCTCCCGAGGATGCTGCATCCGGGAGTGATCCATCTGCGGTTGATCCGGCGCATGGTGATCGTGCGCCTCGCTCGCAGCCACGTCGTCTTGAGCAGCTTGCCCGGCCTGGCTCTGCGGTTCGGCAGCCTGCGGATCGTGATCATGCTGCTGCGCCATCGCGGTTGCCGGAACCGCGAGCAGGGGGAGGGCGATCATCATGGTCGCGCGCTTCATCAGCCTTCTCCTCCCTCGAGCGGTCGGACCGTCACCACCTGAAACATTCCGTTATGCATGTGGTAAAAGAGATGACAGTGGAACGCCCAGTCACCCCGTTCATTGGCGGTCAGGTCGAATTGCGCACTGCCGCCGGGCTGGACCGTCAGCGTATGTTTGAGCGGTTGACGGTCGGCCGGGGCCCCGTTCACGAGCTCGAAGAAGTGTCCGTGCAAATGGATCGGATGCGCCATCATGGTGTTGTTGATGAGCTTGACGCGCACGCGCTCGTTATAGGCAAATTGAATCGGCTCGGTGATCTCGTCGAACTTCTTCCCGTCGAACGACCACATATACCGCTCCATATTGCCGGTTAGATGGATCGTCTTGAGCCGGCTCGGGCGCCGGTTGTCGGTATTGGGCTTGGCGGCGATAAGCTGGTTGTAATTGAGCACGCGGTGGCTCACATCGTCGAGCCCGAGGCCAGGAAAATCCATCCGGTCGATAGGATTCATGGCAACCGAGTCGATCCCTGGACCCACTTTCACATTAGGCGGAAGCAGTGATGTATCGCGCATGTTCATACCCGACATGCCGGCCATCCCAGCCATCTCGGATCCACCGCTGGAGCCATGATCCATTCCGGCCATGCCACCCGCGCCTTGATCCATGCTTGCCGCGGCACCGGCCGCAGCTGCACCGTGACCCGCATGCCCGTCTCCAGCAGCGCCTGCGCTATCGCCGTGCCCGGCCATGCCCATATCGGTCATGGTGAGAAGCGGCGGTTTACGCAGGGGCGGGACGCTGGCCCGGGCGCCGGGGCGACTGGCAAGGGTCGCCACGCCCATGCCCGAACGGTCGGTGGCCTCGGCGACGAGCGAATAGGCCTCGCCGCGCGGCTCGATGATCACGTCGTAGGTTTCAGCAACACCGATCTGGAACTCGTCGGTCTCGACCGGCTGTACGTTTTGGCCATCGGCCTGAACCACGGTCATCGGCAGGCCAGGGATGCGGATATTGAAATAGGTCATCGCGGCGCCGTTGATAAAGCGCAGGCGGACCCTCTCTCCTGGCTGGAAAAGGTATTCGAGATCGTCTTCGGGCCCGTGACCATTGATGAGGAAGGTGTAGGTCGCGCCGCTCACGTCGGAGATGTCGGTCGGCATCATCCGCATGCGCGCCCACATTCGGCGCTCTTCGCCGCTCATGTCGTAGTCGTCGGTCCAGGTGGTTTTGCCATAGTTGAAGTAGCCCTCGGCGACCTTGAGTTTCTTCATGATCGAATAGGGGCTCATGGTCGACCAGTCAGACAGCATCACGACATAATCGCGATCGTATTCATACGGTTCGGGCTCGATCGGGTCGACGATCAGGGGGCCGTAATGGCCAAGCGGCTCCTGCAGCGTATGCGCGTGCCACCAATAGGTGCCCGACTGGCGGATGGGAAACTGGTAACGATAGGTATCGCCCGGCTCAACAGCCGCCATGCTCACCCCGGGTACACCGTCCATAAGGAAGGGTACGAGCAATCCGTGCCAGTGAATGGAAGTGCCATGCGAACTCCGATTGAGGAGATCGACCGTCAGGTTCTGGCCTTCCTTGAGGCGCACCAAGGGTCCTGGGATGGTGCCATTCACGGCAACACCCGGCCCGCGGCGCGAGCCAGTGGTGAAGGTCGTGTCGGCGACGCTCATTGTAAGATGTTCGCCGGACAGAACGTCGCTCCCGCGGCGCGCGATCGTGCCATCGAGACCTCCGCGTGCCCACGCGGGCATTGCACCGGCAAGGCCAAGCATTCCGACCCCGCTTGCGCTAGACCCCAGAAATTTACGGCGATTGATCGCGACCATCGAAAGCTCCTGTATGAACGATACACCCTCAACTACGCAGGGCCCGGTTCTACCCCTCAAAAATTTTCCAGGCGGTCGCGCAATTTTTGCCGGGCACGATAGATGCGGGTCTCGATTGCCTTTTCCGACACGCCGAGAAGTTCGGCGGCCTCCGCCTGGCTGCGTCCGTCGATACTGACCAGTATGAGCGCTTCGCGAAGACGGATCGGAAGACGCTCGATTTGCTCCAGGAGCATTCGCAATTCCTGGCGCTGCATCGCGATCTCTTGCGGATCGGGGCCGTCGTCGACGATTGCCAGCGTTTCTGGGTCACTTTCCAATCCGAAAAAGCGCGCCGTTTTGCGTTTGCGCAGCCTGTCGCGGCATTTGTTGAGCACGACTGTCGTCAGAAAAGGGCCAACAGGACGGTCCGGGTCCAGGCGGTGCCGGGCGACCCAGACCGAAGCAAGCCCGTCCTGAACAGCGTCTTCGGCCTGATGCGGAGACGCAAGCATGCGTGTCGCCAAAGCAATAAGCCGCGCTATATGGGGTTCGACCAGCGTCCCATATGCTGCCTTGCTGCCCCTGCGGGCATCTTCGACCAGGGCGGTCTCGGACCGGCTTTGCGCCTGCGTCACGGAGGCCTAATCGCGCGAATTGCTGGTGAGCGCCTCGGAGACCTTGCGATCGAACAGGCGCTGCTGCTCGGGCTCGAGTATCTCGCGCATGTCGAAGACGTGTTGGACCGTGGCTTTTTGCAATTCGCCCATTTGCCCATGCACATCGTCGATCGCCGCGCTTACTTCGGGGCCATATTCGTGCTCGGCGTCCATCGCCTGGGCGAGCCTCGCATTCGCTGCGCGCAAAGACGACTCAAGCGCTGCGCGCTCGACAGCAAAGCGCGCTTCGAGGGTCTCAAGGCGCGAATTTTGGTCTTCGGTCAAAACCAGTTCCTCGTGCACGAACTGGTGCAGGCTGCCATTGTCTTCGTGGTTGAGCCAGCGATCGGCCGCGATCGCCCCCAAACATCCCGCGAGCCCGGCAAGAAGAACGGCAAGCAGGAGGCGTCCGTTCGTCAAAGTCTAGCTCCCGACATGCAGGAGAGCGGCGGGAGAAAGGTGCTCGTTCGACGCAAAATCATTATAGGCGGAACTCGCAGGTGAGCCCTGATTGTAGGGCATGATGGTCGTGCCGAAGCCTGCTCCAAGGCCGATGACGAACAGGCTGCAAAAGAGCGCGGCACGCCGGCGGCGATCGGCAACCTCGCCAAGCTGTCCGGCGCGCTGCCAGACACCATCCATGAAGTCTGACGGGTCATGCACAATATCATGCGCGGCCAGCTGTTTGAGCGAAGCATCGAGGGAAGGATAATCTGACATAGGCAACCTCTAACTGTTGTAACTCCTTTACGCCACAGCCCGCCGAAGCCCTCAAAAAAATACTTGAGGGGTATGATATTCTCGCGCGTATCAAGGCATATGAGCATATTCACCCGCCTTGGCCTCGCCGCCCTCTTCGCAGCCTTTCTGCTTTCGGCACCCTTGCACGCGCATGAAGGGCATCAGGACAATATGTCCGACGCTGAAATGCTGGCGATGGAGGAGGGTATGGCCATGCCGGACGACGCCCATGCCGGCGAGCTTGCGCCGCCCGGGGAAGAGATGGACAGGCCGAACGCGCAGCAGTCCATGTCGCCTGAAGACATGATGCAGCAGAAAATCACGGAAAACCGCCTGACCTCGGCAGAGGACCTTCTGTCGCGCCTTCATCCGGTCGCGGCGCATTTCCCGATTGCGCTTCTCCTCGTCGCCGCACTCGCCGAACTCGCCTTGATGGTGCGCCCGACCTTGGGGCTTGAGACGACGATCCGGTTTCTCGTAGCCGGCGGCGCGATCGGGGCGGTCGTTGCGGCTTTGCTCGGATGGTTTGCGGGTGGATGGCGACTGCTGGACCGGTCGGAAAATCTCGCCATTCACCGCTGGAACGGCACGACGATTGCCATATTGAGCCTCCTCGCCTGGTGGGTTGCTGCGCGCGGAAAGGGGAGAGGCGCGCTGCGCTTGCTTCTGGCGCTGATCGCTGCGGCGCTCATCGTACAAGGCTATTTCGGCGGGGAGATGGTGCATGGGCCCAATCATATGGGCATCATGTAGGTGGGACGGGTAGCCGCTCCTCAAGGCGACCGAGCCTTCACGCCAGCCCTTGGCAAAGCCTGGCTGACCCCGGTCTATGACCTCACCCTCGCCTTGTTTACACGTGAGCGGACATGGCGGCGCGCGGTTGTCCGCGCCGCCAATCTTGCGCTCGGCGATCATCTTATCGATGTTGGGTGCGGAACCGGCACCTTGCTTCGCGATCTTATGATCAGCTGTCCGCACGCGGGTCTCGTCGGTGTCGAGCCCGATCCGGCCGCACTGGCCATCGCGCGCCGCAAGTTTGGCGCCGGGGCGGATCTGATCCGTTGGCACAATGGCTTTCTCGATACCCTCGACCTGACCGCGCGATGGCAGCCGAACAAGATCGTCAGCAGCCTCGTCTTTCATCAGGTTCCGCTGGGTGAAAAGCGGGCAATCCTGGAGCAGATGCACGATTTGCTCCAGCCCGGAGGCATGGTGCTGATTGCCGACTATATGGCTCAGGACTCCGCCCTTATGCGCAAGCTTTTCCGCGCCACGGTGCAGCAGCTCGACGGTGTCGAAGACACGCAGCCCAATGCCGACGGTATCCTGGAGCGGCAGCTTGCCGAAATTTTCACCGACGCCGAAAGGCTTCACGTCTTCCCGACCGCCACCGGAGCGATATCGCTCTGGCGCGGCTACAAGAAAGGTCCCCATGCATGACCCGCACGTTTGCGCGAAAGCGCTTTCGCAACTCGTTCGCCGCAACAGCCCTCCTGGTAATTGCCGCCTGTTCGAACGTTGCCCAGGCGGCCACCTACACGATGTATCGCGATCCCGGCTGCGGCTGCTGCCTCAAATGGGCCGACCATTTCGAGAACGGCATGGACGCCGAGGTTGCGACTGTCGACACCACCGACATGGGTTCGGTGAAAGCCGACAAGGGCGTACCTTCCGATCTGTGGTCGTGCCATACGATGGTGATCGAGGGATATGTCATCGAAGGTCACGTCCCGGCAGAAGCAATCTCAAAATTGCTGCGCGAGCGCCCGGCAGGCGTCACCGGACTTGCCGTTCCCGGCATGCCGCTGGGTTCGCCTGGCATGGAATACGAGAACCGTGTGCAACCCTATGACGTCATCGCCTTTGGGCCCGGCGGCCGTACGGTTTTCGCAAGTTACCCCTGAACGGGCAAGAAAACGCCCCCAACTTTTGGAGAATAATGATGAAAATGATCCTCACCGTCGCTGGCGCGCTTGCTTTCTCGGCAAGCCCGGTCCTTGCTCAGGAGGCCCCTTCTGAAAAGCCCAAAATGTGCGAGATGATGCACGATGGCAAGAAAATGCAGGGTATGATGAAGAAGGACAAGGACG
>CAMYIQ010000323.1 GCA_947258465.1 uncultured Erythrobacter sp. | reverse complement strand
GAAGCGCGTGACCGAGCGGTTATCGTCCGACGAGTTCGAGGGCCGCGCACCCGGCACCGCAGGCGAGGAAGAGACCGTCGCCTATCTGATCGAGGAATTCGAGAAGGCCGGCCTTACGCCCGGCAATAACGGCAGTTGGGTGCAGGACGTGCCCCTGGTCGAGATTACCGGCCGCGATTATGCCCCCCTGACCATCTCCGGGGGCGAGGATGGCGACATGCAACTCGCCTATGGCACGGACTGGGTCGGCGTGACCTATCGCGAGGATGCCGAAACCGCTCTCGAGAACAGCGAGCTGGTCTTCGTCGGTTACGGCGTCAATGCGCCCGAGAAGGACTGGAACGACTATGAAGGCGTGGACATGGCGGGCAAGACTGCGGTCATCCTCGTCAACGACCCCGATTACGGGACCGAGACGCTAGAAGGTCCCTTCAACGGCAAAGCCATGACCTATTACGGTCGCTGGACCTATAAATATGAGGAAGCTGCCAAGCAGGGCGCGGCGGGCGCCATCATCATCCACGATACCGAACCGGCCAGCTATGGCTGGAACGTCGTCGAATCGAGCTGGTCCGGCCCGCAGGCCTATGCCTCGCGCGGCGACAATCCGCCGCCGATGACGCAGGTCAATGGCTGGGTACAGAAGGAGAAGGCGCGCGAAATCCTGGCGGCTGCAGGCCAGGACCTCGACGAGCTGATGGCCGCCGCACGGGAAAAAGACTTCGCAGCCGTCCCGCTGGGACTCGCCGCTTCGACCAGCTTCTCGAACGATATCCGCACCTTCGCCTCGCAAAACGTGATCGGCATGTTGCCGGGCAGCGAACGCGCAGACGAATATGTCATGCATACGGCGCATTGGGACCATCTCGGCCGTTGCACGCCCGCTCCCGATGGCGACGATATCTGCAACGGCGCGGTCGACAATGCGACCGGAACCGCGGCCCTGGTCGCGCTGGCCGAAGCCCATGCCAAGACGGGACCGGCCAAGCGCAGCCTCGTCTTTCTCGCGGTGACGGCGGAGGAATCGGGCCTGCTCGGCGCGGATTACTACGCCGCCAATCCGGTCTTCCCGCTCAACCAGACGGTCGGCGGGATCAATATGGACGCCTTCCTGATGGCCGGCGCGGCAAAGGATGTGACCGTGGTCGGCCCGGGCAAGTCGCAGCTCGACCTGTTCCTCGACAAGGCATTGATGAACGACGACCGCGTGACGACGCCCAATCCCAATCCGGAAGCGGGCTATTATTATCGTTCGGATCACTTCGCCTTCGCCAAGCGCGGCGTACCGATGCTGTATCTCGACGGCGGCGAAGACCTGATCGAGGGCGGCGCGGAAGCGGGCGCTGCGGTTGCGGCCGACTATCGTGAAAACCGCTATCACGGACCCAAGGACGAATACGATCCGAACTGGGACTGGTCGGGCGTGATGAGCGACCTTGCGCTGTTTTACCGTATCGGGCGGATGCTGGCGGATTCGACGAGTTGGCCCAATTGGAACGAGGGCGACGAGTTCAAGGGAACGCGTGACGAGGACTGCGCCAACGAGGCCGCTGGCTGCGCACCTGCCTGATCCGCGAGCGGGAGAGCCGATCCATGCCCTTCAAGATGCCGCCCGAATGGGCGCCGCAGGACTGGTTATGGATCGGCTTTCCGCATGACGCGCAGGAATGGCCGGAAGTGCTCGGCCGCGCGCAGGAGCAGATCGCGGGCTTCGCCAATGCGGTGGCCGAAAGTGGGCAGCAGGTCCGCCTGCTGGTGCGCGATGCGGCCAACGAGGCGCGCGCACGCCAGCTTGTGACCGGCAGCGTGAAACTGGAGCGGCGCACCTATGGCGATGTCTGGCTGCGCGATACCGGGCCGCTGGTGCTGTGCGACGGCCAGGGCAATCGCGCCGCGCGGCGCTTCGGCTTCAACGGCTGGGGCGGCAAATATCTGATGGAAGGCGACCAAACGATCGGCGCCGAACTCGCCAGAGACGCGGACCTGCCGCTAAAGGTAGCCGACTGGATTCTCGAAGGCGGAGCGATCGACGGGGACGGCACCGGCCTCGTCGTCACGACCGAGCAATGCCTGCTCAACCCCAACCGAAACCCGCAGCTTTCGCGCGAGCAGATCGAAGAGCGCCTGATACGCGATCTCGGCTTTACCCGTGTGCTGTGGCTCGGCGATGGATTGATCAACGACCATACAGACGGCCATGTCGACAATCTCGGCCGCTTCGTCGCGGCAAACACGCTGTGCCTGCCGCGGGCAACCGGCACCGCCGATCCCAATGCCGCGATCTATTCGGACGCCAAACGGCGCGCCGAGGAGGCGGGGGTGACGGTGAAGGACATCCCCTCGCCCGGCCGTATCACCAGCGGCGACCGCATCGAGCCCGCGAGCTACGCCAATTTCGCCATCACCAGCCATCTCGTCGTGGTGCCGACATTCGGCAGCCCGCATGACGAGGACGGCGTTGCCGCCATTGCCGAACTCTTCCCCGAGCGCGCCACCATCGGCCTGCCGGGCGATGCGGTATTGGCGGGCGGCGGCGGCTTCCACTGCGCCAGCCAGCAAATGCCGTCCGCCGGATAGTGTCCTTAACGATTCATTAGGGCTTGGAGCGGACAATGCGTGCATGGCCAAGGGTACCGCTCTCACTCGCGCTCACGATACTCCGCACCCGGTGGCAAACATCGCGCGAACGCTAATCGTTTGCGGCTGCGGCCTCGCACTGGCTCTCGCGGGACCGGTGCTGCCGTTCTGACAATCCACAGGCTTTTTCATCTGTGGATAAGTACGCCTTGACATATCAATTTTTTCGATTCGAGGGGTTGCCGAATCGCCTGCCAGCGCATATCGAATCATCAAATGGATTGGGAGTTCCCGGTCGGCGTTATAGCCTCGGTGGGTTCACCGGGGCTTTTCGCTTTTTTGGTTCGGGAATATTTTTAGGCCGTAGCCCTCAAATCCTTTACCCGCATTACTGCGGCCTCCTTCACAGAAAAATTTGGGCTTTAAAGCGTCAAAGGCGCGATTTGATTGTGTCGGACGCAGATAACTTAGCCCGAT
>CAMYIQ010000322.1 GCA_947258465.1 uncultured Erythrobacter sp. | reverse complement strand
GATGTCGATCTGAAGCTTTTGCCATTTCCTCCGCGCTATCGGGCGCCGGAATATCTCGAGGTGAATCCGCTCGGGACAGTGCCGATGCTGGTGGACGGCGCGGTGACGATGACCGAGAGCTGCGCGATTGCGCACTACCTTGCGGTAAAGGGCAGCGACCCTTCGCTCGTCGTGACGGCGGACGAGACCGACTTTGGCGCCTATCTCGATTTTACCTATCACGCCGACGCAACGATCACCTTCCCGCAGACGGTCTTTATGCGCTTCGCTCTGTTCGAAAAGGACAAGGGCTGGAGCGAAGCGGGCGAGGCCTATGCCAAATGGTTCTGGAAGCGACTGGTGAAGCTCGAACAGCGGCTCGAAACCCGCGAGTTTCTATGCGCGGATCGCTTCACCGTGGCGGACATCTGCTGCGGCTATGCGCTTATTCTTGCCGCAAAGGTCGGGCTCGACGAGGGCGTGCCGCCATCGCTGACAGACTACCGCGATAGGCTGGTCGCCCGTGAAGGCTATCGGCGGGCCGCGGATCGGGAGTCCGCCGGCCCGGCCGCGATCTAGGGAAGCTTGCCGAGCAGTTCGCGCGCGAAGCTGCTCAACGTATCGTCGCGTGCCCCCATGATGACGATGCGGTCGCCGGGTCGGGCAATGTCGGCGAGCCGGTCGCCCGCTGCCTTGCGGGTGGGGACATATTCCGCTTGTCCGCCCCACTCCTCAACCAACCGGACTATCCGCTCGCTGCCTTCGCTGCGATCGACCGTGCCGCCGAAATAGACCGGATCGCACAGGATCACGCAGTCGCCATCGTCCAACTCCTTGGCAAAGGTCTCGGCCAGTTCGTCGCCCATCTGGCGCAGCGGGCCATAGCCATGTGGCTGGAAGAAGGCGATCACGCGGCCCGGATGCGCTTTCAGCGTGCGCAGCGTCGCAGCGCATTTCTCGGGATTGTGCCCGAAATCGTCGATCACCGTGATGGCCGAGGGGCTGGTCCCGACCACGTCGAACCGCCGTGCGAGGCCATCGAAAGCGGCGAGAGCCTCGACCGCCTTGGCGACCGGGATGCCCGCCGCCGCGGCACCCGCGATGGCGGCCAGAGCGTTCGACAGGTTGTGACGGCCCGGCAGGTTGAGCGTCAGCGCATGCTGGCTGTCGTCATGCCGATCGACGACTAACGCGGCCTGCCGCATCGGTCCTTCCGCAATCGAACCGGGCACAACCCCGATCTGCGCCTTTTCCTGCTCTATGCCGAACGTGAGGACCTCTTTCGCATGGGGCAAAAGCGCGAGCGCTTCGGCATCGTCGGCATTGATCACGCCGATGCGGCTGCGCGCCAGATAGTCGCCGAAAAGTTGGCGCAGTTCCTCCATGCTCTTATGATCGAGGCTGACATTGAGCAGCACGCCTATGGCGGGGCGGTAGAGAGCGATCGAGCCGTCGCTTTCGTCGACCTCGCTGACATACAGGCTCCGACCGCCGACCACGGCGCTGGCATAGGGCCGCTCGGGCGAGACGAAGTTCTTCATCACCGCTCCGTTCATGATCGTCGGTTCGCGTCCGCAAGCGTGCAGAATCCAGCCCAGCATCCCGGTGACGGTGGACTTGCCGCTAGTGCCCGCGACGGCGAGCCCCGCGCCGCTGGTGTTGAACAGGATCGAGTTCAGTTCGGCGCGGCTGAGCCGTAAGCAATCGAGCTCCTTCGCACGCTGCACTTCAGGCACGGTGTCCTCGACCGCAGCGCTGGCGACCAGGATCTGCTCGCCCGACACGATTCCGCTGCCGTCCTGCGGGTGGAGCGTGAAGCCCTGGCGCTCGAGCGCACCGAATTTCTCGGGCGTGCGGCCCTGATCGCGGCTGCGGTCCGACCCTTCGACCGTGCAGCCACGGCCTTTCAGGATCTGCGCCAGCGGCAGCATTCCCGATCCGCCGATTCCGCAAAAGAAAAACGGGCGGGCGAACAATTCGTCTGGAGTGGGCATATCGCTCATGTCGGTGCAGCTATTGAGTTGTGCCGGGCGACACAAGCGCGCTAGCAGGTGTTGATGGTCAAAATTGCGATCTGTGCCCCCGGAAAGCCGCTGAAGCGCGAACGGGCCGATGCGCTGGAAGCTTTGGTGGCGCGACGCGGGGGCGTTTCGCTTCACTTCCATGAACAGTGCTTCCTGAAAGAAGGACACTTCGCCGGTAGCGACGAGGTGCGCCTGGCAGCGCTGCTGGAGTGTGCCAACGATCCGGGCGTTGACGCCGTGTGGTTTGCCATGGGCGGCTATGGCTCGAACCGCATCGCCGCGCAGGCGGTGGCGCGGATGAACGCAGCCGCGCGGGCCAAGTCCTATCTCGGCTATTCGGATACAGGGTTCCTGCTCGGTGCGCTCTATCGGCACGGGATCGGGCGCGTGGCGCATGGGCCGTTGGTGGGCGATATCCGGCGCGAGGGCGGAGCAGAAGCGATCGCGCGGGCGCTCGACTGGCTGAGCGGCCAGGATAGCGGTCTCGAACCGGGTCTCGACGGGTGCCCCGCCGCAGCCTTCAATCTGACCACGCTCGCTATGCTGGTCGGCACCGACTTGGCTCCGGATCTTTCCGGCCACGTGGTCATGGTCGAGGAAGTGGCCGAGCATCTTTATGCCATCGACCGCCTGTTTTTCCACGTCACTCAACATCTCGGGAATATCGCCGGGCTAAGGCTCGGGCGGATCAGCGAAGTGCCGGAAAACGACCGGCCCTTCGGCACCGACGAAGTCGCCATCGTGCGGGATTGGTGCGCGCGCAGCGGCATTCCCTATCTCGGGCGGGCCGATATCGGGCACGACGCTGCCAACAAGATTGTCCCCTTCGGGCTTGAGGCGCGCGCGGCACGCGCCTAGGCGCGGCCCCGCAAGGAGAGAATAATGACTGCATTCATCTTCCCCGGACAAGGCAGCCAGAAGGTCGGCATGGGCGCCGAGCTCGCCGAAGCCAGCGCATATGCTCGTGAAGTTCTCGAAGAGGTCGACGAGGCGCTCAAACAAAAGCTGTCGGCGCTGATGAAAGACGGGCCGGAAAGCGAACTGACCATGACGGCCAACGCGCAACCCGCGATCATGGCCAATTCGGTCGCCACGGCGCGCGTCCTCGAAAAGGAATTCGGCGTCGCCTTGGCAGACAAGGCGGACTGCGTCGCGGGCCATTCGCTCGGCGAGTACAGTGCGTTGTGCGCCGCCGGCGCGTTCTCGCTGACCGACACGGCCAAGCTGCTGCGTCTGCGCGGTATTGCCATGCAGGATGCCGTTCCGATCGGCGTCGGCGCCATGGCCGCGCTGCTGGGTGCCGATATCGACAAGGCCACCGCGCTGGCAGAAGCCGCTGCGCAAGACCAGATTTGTGAAATCGCCAATGACAACGACCCGACGCAAGTCGTCATTTCCGGCCATGCCGAGGCGATCGAGCGTGCCATCGAAATGGCGAAGGACCATGGCATCAAACGCGGCATCAAACTGCCCGTCTCGGCGCCCTTCCACTGTTCGCTGATGGGGCCTGCCGCGCTGCGGATGAAGAATGCGCTAACAGAGACTCCACCGCAGGCTTTCACCGTTCCGCTGTTCGCCAATGTCACGGCCACACGCGTGACCGATCCGGCGGAAGAACAGGGCCTGCTGGTCGAACAAGTCACCGGGCGCGTGCGCTGGCGCGAAAGCGTGCTCGCCATGCGCGAGGCCGGCGTGGCGCGCTTCGTCGAATTGGGCGGGAAAGTGCTCGGCCCGATGGTCGGCCGGATCGACAAGGAGGCGACCACGGTCAGCCTCGTCACTATGGAAGATCTCGAGAATTTCGCGAAGGAGAACGCGTGATGTTCAGTCTCGAAGGCAAAACCGCCCTCGTTACCGGTGCCAGTGGCGGGATCGGTTCGTCGATCGCCTATGCGTTGGCCAGGCAGGGCGCCCGGCTCGCATTGTCGGGTTCGAACGGCGACAAACTGCGCGCCTTCCGCGAGCAGCTCAATGACGAGTTCGGTCACGACCATGTCGAGATCACTTGCGACCTGTCGAACCCCGAGCAGGTCGAGGAACTGATTCCGGCCACGGTCGATACGCTCGGCAGCATGAATATCCTTGTCAACAATGCGGGGATCACCCGCGACAATCTGGCCATGCGGATGAAAGACGAGGAATGGGACGATGTGATCCGTATCAACCTCGAAGCCAGCTTCCGCCTGATGCGTGCCAGCGCGCGGCCGATGATGAAGGCCAGGGGCGGGCGGATCATCTCGATCACCAGCATTGTCGGCCATACGGGCAATCCGGGTCAGATGAATTACACTGCCGCCAAAGGCGGGCTTACCGCGATGTCGAAAAGCCTTGCCCAGGAACTCGCCAGCCGGAACATCACTGTGAATTGCGTCGCTCCCGGTTTCATCCGCACCGCGATGACCGATGCGCTGACCGACGACCAGAAGGCCGCGATCAACAACCGCATCCCGATGGGCCGGATGGGCGAGGGCGAGGAAATCGGCGCAGCCGTGACTTATCTCGCGAGCGACGAAGCGGCTTATGTCACGGGCCAGACGCTGCATGTGAATGGCGGCATGGCGATGTTGGGATAGGGGAGGTTTCGGTGGCGTTTGCTCGCGCCTGACTGCGTTGGTCGCTGCGCCCCGTTCCGCCCCGCTCCCCCCTCCCGCGACCTCCCATAGAAAACCGTGCCGTTGGTGGTCAGGAGGGGGAGCAGGACGGGACAGCAAGCTATCGACGGAGGGCGATAGCGCATTAAGCGGGGACTCCGGCGGAACGGTACGGTCATGACGAGTGTCCTCACCCCGCTCGACAAAAACCTCCTACTTTTCCCCAAGGAATCCGCCCAGCGCGGCGTGCGGTCTTGCCCCCGATGCAACCCCCGCTAGGGTGACTGTCCGTATTCCGGCGCTGGTGGGGCGATTCCGGCCCTCTCGGTGCCCAAAAGGGACGAAAGTAGGACCATGAAGGCCACCATCGAACGCGCGACGCTGCTGCGTTGTCTCAGCCACGTGCAGTCGGTCGTAGAACGCCGCAACACGATTCCCATCCTCTCCAACGTGCTGATCGAGGCCGAGGGCGACAATTCGCTCAAGGTCATGGCGACCGACCTCGATTTGCAGGTTGTCGAGCACATGGATGCCAGTGTCGACAGCGCGGGTTCAATCACGGTTTCGGCACACTTGCTGTTCGACATCGCGCGCAAGCTGCCCGAAGGGTCGCAGGTGAGCCTGGAAGCGGCCGAAAACCGCATGGCGGTCAAGGCGGGGCGGAGCCGTTTCTCACTGCCCACGCTGCCCCGCGACGACTTCCCGGTGATTGTCGAAGGCGATCTGCCAACCAGTTTCGAACTGCCCGCCAGAACGCTGGCCGACCTGATCGATCGCACGCGTTTCGCGATCTCGACCGAGGAAACGCGATACTATCTCAACGGTATCTTCTTCCACGTCTCGGACGAGGCCGAGCCGGTGTTGAAAGCCGCGGCGACCGATGGCCACCGCCTCGCGCGCTTCACCCTGCCGCGTCCCGAGGGCGCCGAAGGCATGCCCGACGTCATCGTCCCGCGCAAAGCCGTGGCCGAATTGCGCAAGCTGCTCGAAGAAGCGATGGACGGCAACGTTCAGATCGACCTGTCGGCCAGCAAGATCCGCTTTACTCTCGGCGGCGAAGGTGGCGTGGTGCTCACCAGCAAGCTTATCGATGGTACGTTCCCGGATTATTCACGCGTTATTCCAACGGGTAACGACAAGCTCCTCAAACTCGATCCGAAGAGCTTCCATGAAGGTGTCGACCGCGTGGCGACCATCGCCACCGAAAAAACCCGCGCGGTCAAAATGGGTCTCGACAAGGACAAGGTAACGCTCACTGTCACGTCGCCCGACAATGGCACCGCGACCGAAGAGGTCCCCGCCGAATATGGGGCAGATGGGTTCGAGATCGGTTTCAATGCGGCCTATCTGAAGGACATTCTCGGGCAGATCGATAGCGACAATGTCGAGATTCACCTGGCCGATGCGGGTGCGCCGACGTTGATCCGCAAGGACGAGAACAGCCCGGCGCTTTATGTCCTCATGCCGATGCGGGTCTAGGCGCTCGCATTGGTCGACCGCCGACGCTAGCGTCCCCTTTCGAAGAGGAGATGCGAATGCAGCAGGTACATGTCCGCAAGGATAGCATCGGGGAAGCCGAGCTCGTCGAGTGCGAGCCGGGCGGGCTGGCGGAAAATGCCGTCCGGTTCGAGATCGAGAGCTTTTCGGTCACCGCCAACAATGTCACCTACGCGGTGGTCGGAGACGGATTCGGCTATTGGAATTTTTTCCCTGCGCCCGACGGCATGGGCATCGTGCCCATGTGGGGGCATGCGCGCGCGATCGAGAGCAATCATCCCGATATAGCCGTGGGCGAGCGGATCTATGGCTATCTGCCAATGGCGACCCACCTCGATGTGGTGCCGGGCAAGGTGACGGCCGGCGGGTTCACCGATAAGGCTGAACATCGCCAGCCGATGAGCCCGATCTACAACCAGTATTCGCGCCTTGCGGCCGATCCCGAGCACGATCCCGCGCGCGAAGGCGAGCGGATGATCTTTGGACCGCTGTTCAGAACCGGTTTCCTGATCGAGTATTTTATGCGCTCTCAGAATTGGTTCGGTTCGACGCAAGTTATCCTTACCAGTGCCTCGTCCAAGACGGCCATGGGTCTTGCGAGCGTTGCCAAGCATCGTTCGCCGGATGTGAAACGCGTCGGCCTCACCTCGGCAGGCAATGTCCGCTTCGTCGAGGAAAGCGGGCTTTACGACCAGGTGCTTTCCTATGAAGCGGTGGACAGCATTGTCGCCGAGCCCAGCGTATCGGTCGATTTCGCCGGCAATGCTTCGCTCCTTCGCGCTATTCACCAGCACCTCGGCGCGGCCCTGAAATATTCGTGCCTCGTCGGCGTCACGCATATCGAGGAGCGAGGCGAGGGGCTCGATGGGATTTCCGGCCCTACACCGACACTGTTCTTTGCGCCCGACCATGCAGTGGCGCTGTTCAAGAGTGTCGGCCCCGAAGAAGCGGGGCAGCAGATCGCGCAAAGCTGGCGCGCCTTCCTTGCCGATGTGGGGGACAGCGTGACGATCGAGCGCCGGTCGGGTCTCGCGGCAGCGCGGGATGCCTTCGTCCAAATGGTCGGGGGCAAGGTCGATCCCGCCAGGGGCATCGTGATCGAGCCTTAAACGGCGGCCGCGCTGTTTGGTCGACGGACATGCCGCGCGTGATAGATCCGATAAAAATCCAACGAATGGTGCGAGTGAGCGGACGCGCAATGGTCGACTGGTGATCCTCGTACTCGCTAGCCTGTCCGGAAGCGGCCCGCTCCCCGAGTGCAACCAGGCGACACCCAATCTACCTCGTACCCGTTATTTGGCGTGAATCTCGCCATCCGGGTCTCGCAGGGCATCAAAGCTGCGTGAGGCACTATCGACGAGCGGGTCATTCTATCGAGCACCTTTGCCAAAATCTCTTCGCGCGGCGGCGCGCGGCATGCGGACAGTCAGCAGTATTCCGAGCCCGATGACGAAGAGCAGATGGATCGAGGTCATCCCTATGCGCTGGTCGCCCGACCAGAGGGTGAATTGTTCGACCAGGAGCGGCCCCATCCAGACCGTGACCGTGCCGGCGATGGCGTAAAGCCCGAAGAATTCGCCGCTACGCCCGGCTGGGGCGAGCGTCACCAGCATGGTGCGGCTTGAAGAAATGCTCGCTGTGGCTGCGACCGCGACCACGCTGATCGAGGCGAGGTAGACCAAGTCGGACAGCGTCCGGAAAACGATCCCGTCCCAGATGGTGACATTATCCACCAGACCGAAGAGCAGGCTGTCGCGCGTTATGCTGAGCTGGAAGAGCCCGGCCAGTACCATGCCGAAGACCTCCAGCGCGAGCGCGCGCTTGACGCCGACCCTCACTTCCAGCCACCCGCCAAAGATGCCGCCCGCGAAGGCCCAGGCACTTGCGAAGATCGCATAGCAGAGCATCTCG
>CAMYIQ010000321.1 GCA_947258465.1 uncultured Erythrobacter sp. | reverse complement strand
CTGCGCGAAATGGGTCTCGAGGGCGCCGATCTCACTGCGATCCGGGTGGAGGGCGACAGCATGGAGCCGACCTTGCGCAGCGGCGACGAGATCTTCGTCGATCGCAACAAGCGTTCGGGCGAGGGCATCCATGTGGTCCGCATCGGGGATGCGCTCCACGTCAAGCAGGTCCAGGCCAGCGCCCCGGGCCGCATCACGCTGATCAGCGCCAACGACAGCTACGCCCCGATCGACCTCGCGCGTGAGGAGGTCGAGGTGATCGGACGCGTGGTGTGGAAGGGGGGGCGAGTCTAACCCGGCCGTCTTACATAATCTTCAGACTGCAGCGTCAGCATATAGTCGGCGATTAGCTCGATATCCTCTTCCACCAGGTCGACATCCATCTGCATCGGATAATTGTGCGCGTCGGCGAGGAAGGTGACAAGCGTCTCGCGCGTCAGGCCTGGGCTGTTGGCAATGTCGGCGAAGCCGGGGGCCTGCGGATTGGGCGAAACGGCATTGTCTTTCACCGCATGGCATTCCCCGCAGATCGCGACGACATAGGTCGGCACCGGACCTTCGCCGGATGCTACCGCTTTGGGCGCCGGCTGGGTGTCATAGGTCTGGCAAGCCGTCAGCGTCAGCGAGGCTGCAAGAATCGCTGCGATATGTCTCATCCGTTCGTTCCTTCGCGCGTATCGTGCCTTTATGCCGCAGATGCGGCTTGTTTTCGATGACGAAGCCGACCATTTTCCCCGGCAATGGAAAACAGCAAGCAAACTCCCGCCGCGCCGCCGATGAAAGCCGGAATCGTGCCCGTGACCCCGTTGCAGCAGAACTGCTCTTTGATCTGGTGCACCGCGACCAACAAGGGGGCATTGGTCGATCCGGGCGGCGATCTCGACAAGCTGAAAGCCGCGGTCGCCAAGACCGGGGTGGAGCTTGAGAAGATTCTCATCACCCACGGTCATATCGACCATTGCGGCGAGGCGGGCGTGCTGGCGAAGGAACTGGGCCTGCCGATCGAAGGCCCGCACGAAGGCGACCGCTTCTGGATTTCCCGGCTTGACGAGGACGGGGCGAAATACGGTGTCAACGGACAGGTGTTTGAGCCTGACCGCTGGCTGGAGGATGGCGACACGGTCACGGTGGGCGATCTGACGCTGGAGGTGATCCACTGCCCTGGACACACGCCCGGCCATGTCGTGTTCTTCCACCGCCCGAGCAAATTCGCCATCGTTGGCGACGTGTTGTTCCAGGGCAGCATCGGTCGGACTGATTTCCCGATGGGCAACCATCAGGACCTGATCGACGCGATCACGCAGAAGCTCTGGCCGCTGGGCGACGACGTTACCTTCATCCCCGGCCATGGCCCGACCAGCACTTTCGGGCAGGAACGCAAGACCAACGCCTTCGTGAGCGATTACGCGTTGAGTTGAATTGCTCAGGCTGGGCTAGTTGACGAGTAGCAGAATTGCGCGGGTCTGGCCAGGCAGCATGACAATCTGGTGTATGGCACCGGGATGGCGTTCCATGCGGGGTGCATGCCCAGCACATGCCTCTGCATTTGGGAATCTGGTACTTGCGTGTTTGAAGAGCTTTTCTTCGCGATCCGATTCCAGCCCAATCGTGATGAGGCCCCTGGCTTTAGTGTCGCACAGTTTTGCAAGCCTCTCCATGATGCTTAGGTCATGGCTGAAAGTAGGTGAAAAGGCCGCATAGCCAGCCAAGTTCGTCTCGTCTGCCTTTCGTATCGCAAAATCTAGGGAATAGAGGCCGCCGAGCGAATGGCCGAAGAGGTAGATCTCCGCCGGCGTTCCAGCGAGTTTGCGAGCGAGCGGTAACAGCTCGTACGCGAGAAAACGGTCAAAGTCTGCGGCTCGCCCGGCAATCCTCGGTCTCCAGGTCGCGGGATTCGAAATGGCGTTGCGCAAGTCGGTGTCACGAGTTCCCATCCCATCGACGGCGATTCCGATAGGCGAACGACTACCAGCCAACCAGGAGAGTGTCCGAGCCTGGACTGCCGCCGAAAGGCCGTGTCTCGTCTTTTCTCCATCGAGAACGATGATCACTTGTTCGACGTTGCCCTCATCGGTGTTGTAAACCGTTAGTCGACGTTCCTCACCAAGGGCTTGGGACATAATGGTGGTTTCGCGCCGCTCCGCCCATGTTGCCCAGCCGACCAAGACCACGGCAAGCAGCCCGAGAAAGGCGATGGCTCCAAGTGCCATCGACACGCACTTAAGCATTCGCACGTCGCCTTCTCCGGACGCGTTTCTACTACATAACCCCCATCGCGATCAGCGTGGCCACCACCGCCAGGCCGAGCAGCGTCAGCATGGTGATCAGCACGCCGATCATGCGCGGCTTGGTGCCGGTTTCGGCGTCCATGCCGAAGCCGTGCGCCACACGGCCGAGCATGTAAATGCCTGCGACCCAGGCCAGCCACGGATCGCCGCGACCCGACAATTCGATTGCCGCTATGAGGACGAGCACGAATGGCGTGTTCTCGACGAAATTGAGCTGCGCGCGCATCCGCCGCGTCAGCGGACCGCCCCCATCGTCGCCATGAATGGTCTTGGTGACCCCGCGCATCTGCCCGACGCGTACAGCCAGCCAAAGATTGATGATTGCCGCCGCTGCCGCTGCGGTCAGTGTAACCGGCAGAAAAATACCCATGCGATCCCTCCCTTGTGATTGTGTCTGCTGCGGCCCATCTGGAGTGCTAGGACGAAGCATCCCGTCGTGCAACGCCGCCCATTCGGCGAGACGGGTTGCGTCCCCTGAGAATTTCGCTATAGCGCGCGCCTTCACCGCCATGGTCGGGATATTCGGGTTCACGCGCTCTTGCGGCGTGCCGGACCTTCCCCTAGGGCGGCCACCGAAATTGATTGTAATTGTTTGAGGAACAGGTGCCGCCATGGCCGTCCCCAAGAGGAAAGTATCGCCCCACCGTCGCGGCAACCGCCGTGCGCATGATTCGCTTAAGGTCGAAGCCCATCACGAATGCTCGAACTGCGGTGAACTCAAGCGTCCGCACAACCTGTGCCCGCACTGCGGATATTATAACGGCCGCGAAATCATCGCCGTCGGTCTCTAAGACCGTAAGCAGAACCGGAGAAGCGCCATGAGCCTGCCGCGTATCGCTCTCGACGCGATGGGCGGGGACGAAGGCGTGCGTGTGATGGTCGACGGCGCCGCCATGGCGCGTCGCCGTCACGACCGGTTCAAATTCCTGCTGGTCGGCGACGAGACGCGCATCAAGGCCGCGCTCGACGATCATCCCGGCATGGCAGGAGCATCGGAGATCCTGCATTGCGACGACGTGGTCGGCGGCGACGAGCTGCCGAGTCGCGCATTGCGCCGCGCCAAGACCACCAGCATGGGTCTGGCGGTCAATGCGGTGAAGCAGGGCGATGCGGGCGCTGCCGTGTCCGCCGGCAATACCGGCGCGCTGATGGCGATGAGCAAGCTTGCCCTGCGCACCATGCCGGGGCTCGATCGCCCTGCGCTGGCCGCGCTGCTCCCGACGCTGACCGATGACGACGTGGTCATGCTCGATCTCGGTGCGAACCGTGAATGCGATGCGCGCAATCTCGTCCAATTCGCGATCATGGGCGCGGCCTATTCGCGCATCGTGACGGGGCGCGAACGCCCCCGCACCCGCCTGCTCAACATCGGCACCGAGGAAACCAAGGGCACCGAAGATATCCAGGCCGCCGCCGAAACATTGCGCGCCGCCACCGAGCTGGCAATGGATTTCGAAGGCTATGTCGAGGCGGACAAGATCAATCGCGGCGAATGCGATGTGGTGGTATGCGATGGCTTTTCCGGTAATATCGCCCTGAAAGCGATCGAGGGCGCGGCGCGCTTCGTCACCGATCTCTTGCGCAGCGCCTTCACCAGTTCGCTGCGCTCGAAGATCGGCTTTCTCGTCTCGCGCCCGGCGACCGAGCTGCTCAAGCATCACCTCGATCCCAACAACCACAATGGCGCAGTTTTTCTGGGGCTCAACGGCGTGGTCGTGAAAAGCCATGGCAGCGCGAATGCCAAGGGCGTGGCCAATGCCGTCGAAGTGGCCGCACGCCTGCTGGAGGACGATATCACCAACCGCATCAAGCAGGATCTCGGCGCGATCGAACCCGCGAGCGTGGCGGCGAAATGATCCGCTCGGTCATCACCGGCACGGGTTCGGCGCTGCCCCGCAACTGCGTCACCAATGCCGACCTTGCCGAGCGTGTCGACACCAGCGACGAGTGGATCGTCGAACGTACCGGTATCCGCCAGCGCTATATCGCCCAAGAGGACGAGACGACTTCCAGCCTCGCCACCGATGCCGCGCGTGCCGCATTGGAGGCGGCGGGCGTCGATGCTTCCGAGATCGGCCTTATCGTCCTCGCCACCGCCACCCCCGACCATACCTTCCCGGCCACCGCGACCCAGGTCCAGGCCGCGCTCGGCTGCGGCGGCGGGGTGGCCTTCGACGTGCAGGCGGTATGTTCGGGCTTTCTCTATGCGCTGGCCACGGCGGATTCGCTGCTGCGAACCGGCATGGCCACGAAAGCGCTGGTGATCGGTTCGGAAACCTTCAGCCGCATTCTCGACTGGGAGGATCGCACCACCTGCGTCCTGTTCGGCGACGGTGCGGGCGCGGTCGTGCTCGAGGCGCAGGACGTAGCCGAGGACGGTCCCGGCATCCTGTCGAGCCGCCTGCACGCCGATGGCCAGCACAAGGACATGCTCTATGTCGATGGCGGCCCTTCCACCACAGGCACGGTCGGCCATTTGCGGATGAGGGGGCGCGAGGTGTTCCGCCATGCGGTGGTCAATCTTGCCGAAGTGCTCAGGGAAGTGCTCGGCGCTACGGGCCTGAATGCCGCGGATATCGACTGGGTCGTGCCGCACCAGGCCAATGCCCGCATTCTCGATGCCACGGCGCGCAAGCTTGATCTGCCGGCCGAAAAGGTCATCGTCACCGTCGACCGGCATGCCAATACCTCGGCTGCGTCGGTGCCGCTGGCGCTGGATACCGCCGTGCGCGATGGACGGATCGAGCGCGGCGATCTGGTCATGTTCGAAGCGATGGGTGGGGGCTTCACCTGGGGCGCATCGCTGGTTCGCATGTAGTTGGGCCGGGCAATCTCCTCCGGGGTTTGCCAGATGCGCAGCAAATCTCTATATTGCTTGGTGAACTTCGAGATGGGTCGTATTCTCGCTCAGGGTCGCTTCTGACGGGAAGGATAGAATGGATATGATGCGTTCCGTAGGCACGCTAACCCGGGCCGATTTGGCCGAAACGATCAATCGAAAGATGGGGCTCAGCCGGGCGGATTCGCTCGAGCTGGTCGAAGCGATACTCGCCAAGATGTGCGATGCCTTGGCCGATGGCGAGAATGTGAAGATTTCCGGCTTCGGAAGTTTCGTGCTGCGCGACAAGAGCGAGCGCGTCGGGCGCAATCCCAAGACCGGGGTCGAGGTGCCGATCACGCCGCGCCGCGTGATGACTTTCCGCGCCAGCCAGTTACTCAAAGAGCGTATTGCGAACGGTTGAGACCCTGATGGCGACATTCGACGACGGCAAGGACGAAGGCGCACTGCGCACTATCGGTGAAGTCGCCAAGGCAACCGGCATCAAAGCGCATGTGCTGCGCTATTGGGAACAGCAATTCCCGATGCTCAAGCCGCTGACCCGCAGCGGCGGACGGCGGTATTACCGACCCGACGACATCGAACTGGTCGAACGGATCGACGAGCTCGTCAACAGGCAGGGCTATACGCTGAAAGGGGCCAAGGCCGCTTTGCGCGGCGCGCCCGATCCGCAGGCTATGGCGCAGAAAGCACCGGACCCGGCACCGCCGCAGGGGACCACTGTGGGAAAACTCAAATCGATCCGGGACGAATTGAAGGCCGCGCTGGCGACCTGAGCGGCCACCTATCTTCCCTGCCGCTCAAGCCCCATTGGCTACCGCCGGTTTATCGGTGGAATCGGCATATTCGGTGCGGTTTCGGCCCAGGGCCTTTGCGCGATACAGGGCCGTATCGGCTTCGTGCAGCGCATCGTCGAGCTTTGTATCGCCATCGGCGATGGACACGCCAAGCGATGCCGTGGTGACCAGGCCCGAGACGTTCAGCTTTGCCGCGATTGCCGCGATATTTTCGTGCAGCGCCTCGGTCGTACGACGATTATCCTCAATCGAGCGGTAGGGCATCATAATGGCGAATTCCTCGCCGCCCAGCCGCGCGGCGATATGGTCGGGGCCGACCTGTGTCTTCAGCACCTCGACTATCGCCTGTCCCACGCTTTCGAGCACCCGGTCGCCCGTGGCGTGCCCGAACCGGTCGTTGATGGACTTGAAGTGATCGATGTCGATCATGATCACAAGCCGCCGCGGCCATCCCACCCGTTCCGCATAGGTGAAGAATGCGCGCCGGTTGAACAATCCCGTCAGGCTGTCGTGATCGGCCATGTGCATGGCGCGTTCCAGTGATACGCGCAGACTTTCGCCCAGGCGCCGGTTTTCGACCAGAAGCTTGGCAGAGCGCTCGTGCCCGAAGGTCGAGGCATGCGAATAGGCGATGAAGATCAGGAACAGGATCGTCATCCCGGCCATCAGGGCCAGACCGTCGGCGGCGCCCGTCAGATACAGGCCGAGGCCGAATGCAGCCAGAAAGCCGCTGGAAAAACTGAGCGCGAGCCCGCGCATCGGCGACAGCATCGTTACGATGATGCTCATCCCTATCAGAGTGCCGCCGCCGACCAGCAGGCGGGCAGGGTGCAGCGTCGGGAAGGCCAGGATCGGCAGCATTGTCGATCCCCAGGCCGTTCCGCCGACGAAGAGCGATGCGGCCAGCCAATTGAATGCCCGCGCAATGCCGCGTTCTTCGCGCAAGGCCGCGCGCATATTCGCAAAGCCGGCGCGCGTGCCAGCCATCGCAAGCAGGCGGAAGACGAGGGGCAGAATGAAATAGGAGGCATTGGGCAGGAAACTGGCTGCTACGGCGGTAACGAACCAGCAGGAAAGATTGGCGATGACCGAGCGTTGCTCGGTATCGACCAGCCCCTTGAGAATTGCGCGCCGGACCTCGCGTTCGCGAGGGAGCCGTTGGTTTTTCGCGAAATCCTGCTCGGCTCGCTTGTGCAAGGATCGTGCAGCCATACCGTCGCCCCATTTCCGCAATGGTTGAGGAATGTCTAACCGTCCACCATTTGTAGTCGCGCTAATTCGCACCTAAGTGAAACCGCCTAGGGCTTTTCCCGAAGGCTCGATGCCTGGGCACGCGGTCTGGCGTCATTCCGCCGCCAGCAATTCTTCCGCGCCGCCCAAATCCACGCTGACCAGGCGGCTGACACCTTTCTCGATCATGGTCACGCCGAACAGGCGGTGCATGCGGCTCATCGTGACGGCGTTGTGGGTAACGATCAGGTAACGTGTCTGCGTCTCGCGCGTCATCGCGTCGAGCAGGTCGCAGAACCGGTCGATATTGGCATCGTCCAGCGGCGCATCGACTTCGTCGAGCACGCAGATCGGGGCGGGATTGGTGAGGAACAGCGCGAAGATCAACGCGGTTGCGGTAAGCGCCTGTTCGCCGCCCGAAAGCAGGGTCAGCGATTGCAGCTTCTTGCCCGGTGGCTGGGCGAAGATTTCGAGCCCGGCCTCGAGCGGATCGTCGCTGTCGATCAGCGCCAGATGCGCCTCTCCGCCTTCGAACAGGCGAGTGAAGAGCCGCTTGAAGTGATCGTTGACCTGTTCGAACGCCGCACGCAGCCGCTCGCGGCCCTCGCGGTTGAGATTGCCGATCGATCCGCGCAACCGGCTCACCGCCTCGCGCAGCTCCTCCTGTTCGGCGGCGTTGGAGCCATGCTCGTTCTCGATCCGCTCCAATTCTTCGGCTGCGACCAGATTGACCGGGCCGATCCGCTCGCGGCTGGCGGTGAGGCGGTCCATTTCCCCGCCTTCGTCTTCGGCGGAGCGAATGTCGTCCTCGTCGAATTCGAACCGCGTGGGCAGCAGCGGCGGGGGGCACTGGAAACGCTCGCCCGAAATCCGCGCCATTTCGATCCGCCGCCCGTCCTGATTTTCGGCGCGCGCCGACAGACCGGCGCGGTTTTCGCGGGCCTCGGCCAGGGCTTCATTGGCGCCGGCGAAGGCGCGGTCGGCTTCCTGCGCGCAAGCACTGGCCTCGCTCACGGCCTGTTCGGCTTGGGCGAGGTCGTG
>CAMYIQ010000320.1 GCA_947258465.1 uncultured Erythrobacter sp. | reverse complement strand
GTCATCTTCAACGTAAATACACCTTTTCAAAATCCTTGCGATTGCAAGCGGACCTTTTTGGAAGGCGTTACTTGCCGCACCTCCTTTGTTTCTTACGCTGTAGAGTGCTGAGGTTGTCCGCGGCGGAACTGCTCTCGTCGGTCGAAATATGCCCCAGCACAATACAGGCGATACTGTTTCGGCGCTGTGAGGAAGCGCCGTCGATTGCCGCCCTGACCAAGGCGTGCCACGATCTCCCCGACACCGCTTGCACACCATGCTTGAAAAGCACGAACGGCTACCAAGGAGAGACTACGCGATGACGGCTTTCACTCAGATTGTATTGGACAAGATCGACGGCGTTGCCACGATCACCCTCGACCGACCGGAAAAAATGAATGCGTTCACGGGCAGGATGGGCGCCGAAATCGCTGCGGCGATCGACGATACCGATGCCGATGACGAAGTGCGCGCCGTGATCGTGACCGGACGGGGCGAGCGCGCTTTTTGCGCCGGTGCCGATCTTACGCCGGAAGACGGGGGCACGGTTTTTTCCGACCCTTCGGCGGTAGACGATTTTTCCGACGAACGGGTCCGGGACGGGGGAGGGCGTCTGACCCTGCGCCTGTTCAATTCCAGGAAACCGCTGATCGGGGCGTGCAACGGTGTGGCGGTCGGAGTGGGCGCTACCATGCAGCTTCCCGTCGATATTCGCCTGTGCTCGGAAAATGCGCGGTTCGGTTTCGTATTCGCACGGCGCGGCATCGTTCCCGAAGCTGCTTCCAGTTGGTTTCTGCCCCGGCTGGTGGGCATGCAGACCGCGCTCGAATGGTGTATGACCGGGCGTATCTTCGATGCTGGCGAAGCGCGGGATCGCGGCCTGGTCCGTTCGGTTCATCCGCAGGGCGAATTGATGAATGCTGCGATGGAGCTCGCCCGCGAGATTGCGGACAACACATCGGCCGTTTCGGTTTCCATGACTCGAGCCATGCTGTGGCGGCTGGGTGCCGGGGGTCATCCGATGGATGCGCACCGGATCGACAGCCGGGCGATCTACCGCCTCAGCCGCAGCGAAGATGCGAAGGAGGGTATCGCCAGTTTTCTCGAGAAACGGGCGCCGGCCTATCCCGACACGGTGAGCGCGAACATGCCCGATTTCTACCCGTGGTGGGAGGAACCGACCTACCGATGAGTCCGGGGGATAAGGTTACAATCGCAACGGTCTTGCCAAGCCAGAGGCGCGGTTTAAAGGTATCGGCATGTCCAAACGCCAGCCCGCCCAACGCCTTGCCGAGTTCCTGCCTTACCAACTGTCGATCGCATCGAATGCTGTATCGACCCGGATAGCCGAACAGTACCGCAAGCGCTTCGCGCTCAAGACCACCGAATGGCGTATCATGGCGGTGCTCGGCGATCACGGTTCGCTGACACAGCGCGATCTTTCGCAACAGACTTTGATGGACAAGGTGCCGGTCAACCGCGCGTGCAAGCGGCTGGAGGACCGCGGCCTGGTCCAGCGTTCGCCCAATGCCAGCGATGGGCGTTCGCATTTGCTGGAACTGACAAGCGAAGGGCGCGCGGTCCATGCGGGGATCATGCCGCTGGCCCTGAAGATCGAGAGCGAGCTGTTCTCGGTGCTGAGCGAGGAAGAGCGCGCCAGCCTGCTCGACATGCTGGTGCGGGTACGCGATCAGGCGGGCGATTTCGACGCGGAAAGCCTGGCCGACTGAAAAGCGGCCAGGCTTCCTTTGCGACCGGCGCAGGAGAAGCGGATTACCCGATACCGCCGCTGAAGGCGTCGGCGATCGAACAGGCCGCCGGTCCGAGAATGACGATGAACAGGACCGGCAAGATGAACATGATCAGCGGCACGGTCATGATGGCCGGCAGGCGCGCGGCCTTTTCCTCGGCGCGCATCATCCGCTCGTTACGGAATTCGGCCGACAGGACGCGTAAGGCGGAAGCTAGCGGGGTACCATAGCGTTCGGTCTGGACCATGGTGGTGACGACGCCTTTCACCGCCTCCAGATCCACGCGGTAGGCGAGGTTGTCGAAGGCCTTCTTCCGTTCGTTGAGGAAGGACAGCTCGATAGCGGTGAGCGCGAACTCGTCACCCAGTTCCGGATAGGCGCGGCCCAGTTCCTTCGCCACCCGGTTGAATGCAGCATCGACGGTCAGGCCCGCTTCCGCGCAGATGACCAGCAGGTCGAGCGCATCCGGAAGGCCCTTCCGGATCGCGTCCGAACGTTTCGATGCCAGATTGCTAAGGTAGATTTCAGGACCCTTATAGCCGAGAAACACGGCCAGAATCAGCGCGCCGTTGCGCTTTATCGCGCCCCATTCGGGAAAGGTGTCGAGCAAGAAGACCGATACGAAGACGAGGCCGCCCAGCAACACCGGCAGGACCGCGCGCAGGCCGATGATGACGATCGCCAGTTCCTTGTTACGGATGCCGGCATGGGCCAGTTTTTGCTGCACGCCTTCGACTTGGCTCTCCTGCAGCACCTTCATCCTGCCGAGCGTGTCTTTGATCTTCTCGGTCGTATCGGTCTTGCGAACCAGGCTCTGCCGCTTCTTGGCGGAGGAGGTAACGAGGCCCATCTTGAGCTCTTCCCGGCGACCCTCGAGCGCTTTGACGCGCTTGCTCATCGGATCCTTGATGGTCACGGCAGTGTAGATCGCGAACACCATGGCAGCGGCTGCGATCCCGATGAGGATCGAGCCGACCAGATAGACATCGAAGCCGAGAAGGGTGGGGCCGGTTGCAGCGTCCATAGTTCTATTCTTTCCCCAGCTCAGATCTCGAAGCTGACCATCTTGGCCATGATGAAGACGCCGATGCCCATCCACACGAGGCCGCCCAGGCCGGTTACGATCAGACGGTCATCCTCGAAGAAGCCGCCGATATATGCCGGGTTGATCCACCAGATCAGTCCGAACACGATGAAGGGCAGGGCGCCGACGATATAGGCCGAGGCCTTCGATTCCGAGCTCATCGCCCTGATCTTGAGTTTCATCTGCGCCCGCTTGCGAAGCACGTCGGAAAGGTTCGACAGGGTTTCGGCGAGGTTACCGCCGGTTTCGCGCTGGATGGCGAGAGTGATGCAGAAAAAGTTGAATTCCGGGATACCGAGCCTGTCCGCCGTTTCCTGAAGGGCATCCTCCATCGTGCGCCCGATCTTGATACGCTCGACGACGCCCCTGAACTCCTCGCCGACAGGGCCGGGGACCTCCTGCGCGACGACCGCGAGCGTCTCGGTCACCGGAAGGCCCGAGCGCAGGCCGCGCACGAGCAGTTCGATGGCGTCGGGAAACTTCGCGTTGAAATCGCTGGTGCGCTTTTTGATCGTGCGCCCGACGATAAAATGCGGCAATCCCGCCCCCACCAGCACACCAATGGCCAGCGACAGGCCCGGCGATCCGCTGCGCAGGAACATGAGAAGCGTCACGACGATGCCCAGTCCGAGCGACGCGTAGGCATATTGACTGAGCGTCCAACCTTTTCCGGTTCGATCGAGCCGATTGGCCAGCGCTTCGATCCGCGAAGTCGATCCGGCGACTCGCTGCATCTTCGGCTTGCGCGCCGCGATGGCTTTCTTGAGCTGGGATTCGACCTTGGCGTCGGTGCTTTCCGAATGGCGATAGCGAAGCTGCTCCAGCCGCCGCTGGCTCGCTTTGGCCGCATTCGGGCCGGAGAGCATAGCGTATCCGATCGCCAGCAAGGCGAGGACCCCGACGGCCACCAGCACCGGCTGGATGATGTTCATGCGTAGTCTCCGTCCATTTGCAAGCTACCCGAAGCGTGTCTCGGGTGCCGTCATTCCACCGGCTGTGCAGCCGGTGCGCCCTTCTTCTTCGCGAGCAGATTCTTGAAATCGAAACCGCCGAGCAGCGATTTCTTGGCTCCCGCTTCCTCGGCTGCCACGGCCTCTTCGGTGCCGATGCCGATGACGCGGGCACAGAGCTGCTTGATCGCCCCCGTCGCTTTCGCTCCGCTATTGGCGTCGACGAAAGTCTTGCCGAGCTTGGCGGCATTTGCCGCAGCCTTCTGATCGTAGGGGATCGTCACATCGATCTTGCGCTCGATCGAGGCCTCGAAATCGGCCTTGCTGATTTCGGCGGCCCCCGGCTGAACCTTGTTGGCCACGATCACGACATGCGAATGGGGCGCGTTCGTCTTGAGCCACGACAGGATGCGGATCGTGTCGCGGGCCGAAGCCAGCGACATTTCGGTAGCCAGCACAACGACGTTTATATCGTTGAGCAGGTGAGGAAAATTGATCATCATATTGCGCGGCATGTCGAGCACGGTCATTTCGAACGAATGCCTGAACTCTTCCTGCAACTGCACGAAGGCAGACCCGTCGGTCATCAGCGGATGATTGATCGGTGCTTCCGCCGAAAGGATCGCGAGATTGTCGCTCGCGCGGATCATCGCGCGTTCGATAAACAGCCCGTCGATCCGGCTCGGATTGTCGATCGCGTCGGTCAGCCCGCGGCCGGGTTCGAGATCGAGCGCCAGAGCGCCGGTGCCGAAATGCACGTCGAGATCGAGCAGGGCGGTCGGCATGTGTTTCTCGCTGGCGAAGAGCCAGGCGAGTGACGTGGCAAGCGTGGATGCGCCGACGCCGCCCCGCGTGCCGATCACGGCAGTCGACATGTGACGTTTGACGCCGTCGTCTTCGCCGGCTCGCGGAGCGAGAAAAACAGCCTGCGCCTGATTGAGCGAATCGCGCAGCATATTGGCCGATAACGGCTTGAGCAGGTAATCGTGGATGCCGCTTGCGAGCAGGTCGCGATACAGGCGCACATCGTTGACCTGGCCGATGGCGATTACCACCGTGCCCGGTTCGCAGACTTCGGCCAGCGCGTTGATGTCGTTCAGCGGGTCGCCGCTTTCCGAAAGGTCCACCATCAAGATGTTGGGGCTGGCCGAAACCGATAGCGACTGGATCGCGTTGCGCAATCCGCCCTTATTGCATTTCTCGGGCTGCCAGCCGAGTTCGATCACCACAGGACGCAGTACATCGAGAGCGTTCTCGTCGCAGATATAGGCCGCAAAGGCGTCGCGGTTGCCTGCCATGCCGGGTTTGAGTGAAGCGCTCATGGCTGCTTAGTCTCCTTTGCTGCTGACTTGGGATAGACCGCCCGCACCGGTTGGAGTCTTGTCGCGATAGGCCTCGATCGCCTTGGTCGAAGTGGTGACCAAGGTCTCGCCCGAGCCCTTCTGCCCCGCAATCAGATCTTCCGGGTTTGCGATCATCGCAGCGAGATTCCCGTTCACCGCGCAGCCATAACCAGGGTAGGTTGCGTTATATTCGTTGGCTTCGTTGTTGGCCGACCAGTCGGGGCAACCGGGAACGCTCGCCTTCGAACGGGTTATGACGATGCGCGCCTCACCCGGATCGATATAGTCGGGAGTGACCGGGGAACTCTCGCTGACCAGCAGGCCATGCCGCCCGGCGAGGGCGACGAGGTCCTCCCTCACGGCTGGATTGGCGGTCGGATCGTCGAGCGAGATGCGATCGCCATAGCCAAGTTCCATGGCATCGAACCAACCCGCGACACGGCGCTGTTCGCCGACCGGCAGGCCATCGCCCGCAGTGCGTATGTCGAGCGTGAAATTGGTCCGTTCGACGACGGGCTGACGAGCGCTGTAAAGCGAACGGTTTTCGGTCGGGAAGCCGCCGCAGGCACCGAGCGCGAGGCCGAGCGAGGCGGCCAGCGTACCGGCGAGCTTGCGATTGAATGCTATAGCCATGTTACTCGTCCCCTTATTCGAAACTGAAACCGGGCTTCGCCGATGCGGTCTTTTCATTGCGACGCGCTTCGGTTTTCCCGTCTGATGCTTGCTGGTCGCCACCGTCGACCGGCGCGCCTTGCGAAATGGCAGGTGCGGCAGGTTGCGACTGGACGGCGCGTGGTTTCGGACGGTCGCCGCCGGTCACACCGTCGCTTTGCTGGAAACCGAGCAGCCGCTGGAATTCGGTCGGCTTGCGGAAACCGTCCGTGGGCAGCTTGATGTCGTTCCCGTCGATCGGTTTCACCAGATAGGGGGTCACGACGATTACCAGTTCGGTTTCGCCCTTGCGGTAAGTGGTCGACCGGAACAGATTGCCGAGGATCGGCACGTCGCCGAGGCCCGGAGCCTTGTCGATCGTATTGGTTGCGTTGTTCGACAACAGGCCGGCGATCATGAAGCTCTGGCCCGAGCCGAGCTCGACAGTGGTTTCGGCGCGGCGGGTCACCAGTGCGGGCACCTGGAAACCTTCCAGCGTGATCGCGCCCTGGCTGGACAATTCCGACACTTCCGGACGTACGCGCATCGAGATACGGCCGTTCGAAAGCACGGTCGGAGAATAGGCGAGACTGACGCCATATTTCTTATATTCGATCGAGGTTGTGCCAAGCCCCTGGCTCAGCGGGATCGGGAATTCGCCGCCGGCCAGAAACTCGGCCGTTTCCCCCGAAAGCGCGGTAAGATTGGGCTGCGAGAGCGTGGTCACGAGCCCTTCTGTCTCTGCCATATCCAGCGCGGCGCCGATGTCCAGACCGAGGAACTTGCCGAATGCCCCCAAAGTAGTGCCCGGCGAAATCGGGGAAACGGTGGAACCGGGCAGTTCCTCGAACTCGCCGGTTAATGGATTGAATACCCTTTCAATGGTTTTCGTACCGGTGCCCAGCGGCTTTTCGGGGTTGAACTCCGGAATTGCGCCCTGCCTTCCCTGGCCTATGCCGAACTTGAACCCGCTGCTGCTGTCGATGCTGGTCAGGTTGACGCCGAGTGCCCGCACGAAGCTGCGGCTTACCTCGGCGATGCGAACCTGCAGGTTCACTTGCAGCGGGGTGGCCATGCGCAGACGGCTGATGACATTCGCTTCGTCCCCGACAAAGGCCTCCACCAGGCGCTGCGCTTCTTCCGCATCCTCGGGGCCGGCAACGGTTCCGGTGAGGAGAACGACGTTGGATCCCATGGTGGCGACCGAAATCTTCGCCTGAGGCATGGCCAGCGCGAGAAGCTGATCGATGCTGCCGATGTTCGAACCGACGCGGATATTGGCCGACCAGATGATGTCTCCGGCCCGGTTGCTGGCGTAGATCGTGGTTTCGCCCCCCGCTTTGCCGAAGACGTAGAGCTGACGTTTGGATTTCACCTGAACGTCGGCGATCTGGTCGTTGGCGATGAAGACATCGGCCATGGCGCCGGGTACGTTGACCAATTCGCCGCGGCCGATCGAAAGCACGATCTCCGAGCTTGGGCTCACGATCGACTGGGCCGTCGCGACGTTCGTCGGCGCGCTGGCCAGTGGCGCGATGGCCAGACTGGCGACCAGCAATTTCGTGGTAAGTCGACGTTTCATGGATGTGCCCCCTGATTGGCTACCCGTTTTTTCTTTCCGGCTCATGCGACGGCAACCGTCTGCGCGACCGGCCCGGTCGCGGCTGGCAGCCAGGCTCCATCGGCCTGCCGGCTCTTGATGACGCCGGTCGCGGCGCTGATCTTGGCGGCGCCGACCGGGACGTTTTCCGTTTCCTTGCCGCGAGTGACACGCACACTTGGTCCTTGGCGAACGGGCATGGCTGCCGATCCGGTCGGCGGCGGGCCCGTGACGGCGCCCTGCGGAGGGGCCGAACGACGTTGAAAACGCGAAACGTCTCCGCCGGTTACATAGGTGCTTTTCCCATCGTCGGGACGCGCCATTGCCTGACGCAGAATGCGTTCTTCCTCTTCGGGCGTCGCATCGTCGGGAATGTTGATGTCGCCCGCCGCAATGGCCCGCTCGAGCTCGGTCTGGTTATCGGCCAGCGAACGCAGCGACAGGCTGAGCGTACCGATCGTCTGTGCCACCGCGATCTTCTCGGCGATGACCGGCGTGACCTCGAGTGTGACGGTCCGGAATTGCTTCACTACCGTCGAACCGTCTTCGGCCTGTTCCGAAACGGTCGACTGGTCCGTCGCGAGAACGCGAAGGTTACGCAAAATGGTTTCCGACGCGTTCAGGTTCGTCCCGTCATTGCCTTCGACTTTCTGGGTTAACACCATGTCGACGCGGTCGCCGGGAAAGACGAACCCGGCCACGCCCGACTGGGCGGTAACGGGAACGGTAATGGCCCGCATGCCCGGGGCGAGAGCGGCGGCGAGAAAACCGCGATCGCCCGGCGCGACGAGCGAACCCTGCGTGACCGGTTCACCGGCCGTTATCGGATGACGGACGACCGTACCGAGAAGCTTGTTCATATCGGCTTCGCCGTCGAGGAAATAAGCGTCCTGAACCAGTTCTTCGGGCCAGAGCTGGTACCCGATCGCGTCGGCCGTAATGATCGTGCCCACAGGCAGCGCCCGCTGTGCGACGAGGACCTTGGGGCCGCGCGCTTCGACCGGAGCGGCCTCGGCCTGAGGCGCGCTCGCACCGGCAAACATGCTCCGCGCGATCAGCGCCGTACCCACTGCAACGATCAGTGCGGCGACCAGCAGAACCAGCTTCTTCCTATCCATGGCTGTCTAGCCCCTCTCGTTCGGCCCGCGGAATCCCGATGCGGGCAAGTATGGGTTCGTGCTGTAGGGTCGAATTGGTTAAAATCGCGTTCTCAGCTGCCGGTCACGGCAGGGTGGGCGGCCAGCAACTGCCCGCTGGCGACGATCCAGATACCGGCGAGCGAAATCGCCGGGCCGTAGGGAACCCAGAGATCGCGGTCGTGCCGCCGAATGATGCGGATCGACCCAAGGGTGACCACCAGCAAGATGACGAATGGAGCGAGTATCACGGCGATCGCGGCGAGGGGGCTGGAAGACGTCGTGTCGATCAGGCCTTGCGGCACGGGCAGCGTCGGCCCGCCAAGCACGGCGCTGGCGAAGAGCGCGGCAATCAAGGTGCCGAGAACCAGCAGCGTGGAATCGCGCGCAGGCCTGGTCTTGAAGGCATTGGAATGGGCCACCCGCCATGCGCCGACGGCCATGGTCAGCACCCATCCCAGCATCGCCATGGCCACCAGCAAAAGGGTGAATTGCGAAGGCGGTATCCACAAAGAAAGGGCCGTGAGCAGTTTCACATCCCCACCCCCCATTTGACGAATGGCGAAGAGTACGCAGCAGACCGCGAAGACGACGACTGCCAAACCGAGTTGAAACGCAATCCCGGGCCATAGCGGCAGCCCGATCGACAGCCAGTAGAGCGGGGCGCCCAGTGCCACCGTCATCGTGAGCCTGTTGCTGATCGTGCGGCTCTTGAGGTCGGTGACGATTACACAGAGGAGTGCGATTGCCAACCCGGCAAGCAATACGTAGGTGAAAATCTGGTTTTGCATGACGCCCCCGACGCTTCCTTGACGGGCGGTGCTACAGGAGCGTGCTTACCAAAAAGTAACCATTGAGGAGGTCGCGATCACCGGCATGTCAGCGTCACACGAGACAATCGACCGCCGCGCCATTCCATCTCCGGCAAGGGAATCGACCTTCACGTTGGCCGACGGGCACGCCATCAGGCGGATCGACTGGCCGGGGGTAGACGAAGGCCGACGCGGTTCGTTGCTGTTCCTCCCGGGACGAGGCGATTTTTACGAGAAGTACCTCGAAACGCTCGATTACTGGCATCGTACAGGTTGGCGTGTCACAGCGGCCGACTGGCGAGGTCAGGCGGGCTCCGGCAGGCTGAGCGGCGATGCGGTGACCGGCCATATCGACGATTTCGCCACCTGGAGCGAAGACCTCGCCTGCCTGTGGAGGTCATGGAAAGCGGCCACGCCCGGGCCGCATGTCTTGGTTGCCCATTCCATGGGCGCGCATGTGGTGATGCGCGCACTGGTCGATGGTCTCGTCGATCCCGATGCGGTGGTTCTGAGCGCGCCGATGATCGGCATGGCGGGGCCACCGCTGCCCTTGGCTGTGCTTCACGGCGTCGCCCGGGTGATGATCCGGATCGGCAAGCCGACGCGCCCTGCGTGGAAGTGGAGCGAAAAGCCCGGCGAAATGCCCGCCCGCCGCCGCGATCTGCTCACCCATGATGCCGATCGCTATGCGGACGAGCTGTGGTGGCGCGAAAAACGCCCCGAGCTGGTAATGGGGCCGGGAAGTTGGGGCTGGGTAGAGCGCGCCTACGCTTCGGCCCGCCGATTGGGCGAGGCGGGAGCGATGGAAGCCGTGCGGGTCCCCGTCCTTGTAATCAGCACATCGGCGGACAGGCTGGTCGATCATGCTTCGGCCGTCCGCGCGGCGCAGCGGCTGTCCGGTGGCGAACTGATCGAGTTCGGGCAAGAGGCGCATCACGAAATCCTTCGCGAAGTCGATCCCGTGCGTGAGCGCGCGCTGGCGGGTATCGACGAGTTCCTCGATCGCGTGGCCCCGCAGGAATAACCATGACCGTTTACGATTTTGCCATTGTCGGCGCCGGGATCGCGGGGGCCAGCCTCGCCGCCGAATTGTCTGCGGGCGGTGCCCGCGTGCTTCTGCTGGAGGGGGAAGACCGCCCCGGCTATCATGCAACGGGGCGCTCGGCGGCGTTCTGGGAAGAATGTTACGGCGGGCCCGAGATCGTTCCGCTAACGCTCGCATCGGGGCCTTATCTGCGTGACAATGGCTTTCTGCGCCAGCGCGGTGCCCTGTATATCGCCAAGGAGGGCGACGAAGAACTGGTGACGCAGTTCATGCGACGTTTCGTTCCGACCGGAGCCTCGATCCAGCACATGGGTCGCGCGGATATCCAGAAGAAATTGCCCGGAATTCGTCGCCTATGGTCCGATGCGATCTGGGAACCGGTATGCGCGGATATCGATGTGGCTGCCTTGCACGCGCGCTATCTGGCGCTGGCGCGCGAGGGCGGTACCCGGCTCGAATGCAGAGCCCGTGTCGTCGATCTCGATCGCGGCCAGGGGGAATGGACTATCGCTGTCGCAGGTGGGGAAACCTTCCGCGCCGCAGTCGTGGTGAATGCGGCAGGCGCGTGGGCCGACGAATTGGCAAGGATTGCCGGCGCAAAGCCTGCCGGCATCGTTCCCTACCGCAGGACGGTCGCGCAGGTACGGGTAGATCCGCCCGTCGACGAAGACCTTCCCCTGGTGCTCGACATTCGGGGGCGCTTCTAATTCAAGCCCGAATCGGGTCGCCTGTGGCTCAGCCCGCACGATGAGGAGCCGAGCGAGCCCTGCGATGCGGCGCCCGAGGAACTGGCAGTTGCCGAAGCGATCGCGCGGCTCGAGGAAGTCGTCGACTGGAAGGTGATGGCGGTTGAGCATAAATGGGCGGGACTGCGCAGCTTCACCGCGGATCGGCGCCCGGTCTATGGCTATGATCCCGAGACCGCCGGTTTCGCCTGGTTCGCCGGGCAGGGCGGATTCGGAATCCAGACGGCTCCCGCGGCGGCGCGGCTCGCCCGGCAGCTTTTGCTGGACGAAGAGCGCGACGCGATGACCGCACACCTCGATGCCGACCTCTATTCGCCCGCCCGCTTAGCCTAGCCAATGGCGCGATACGCGCTAGGGTGGCGAAACCCCGTACAGAAGGAGCGACGACCGATGGGCCACCATTTCGAGATATACAGGGATAAGGCGGGAGAATTCCGCGTGCGTTTCAAATACAATGCCGAAGTGATGTTCTCGACCGAAGGGTATTCGTCGAAGGCGAGTGCGCAGAATGCTATCGATTCGATCAAGAAGAACGGCCCGGGGGCCGAAGTCGTCGACAACAGCTAGTCAGGGCTAGCCCTGGCGCGCGATACGGTCCGCCTCGTCGCTGGCGAGGCGGTCCACGCGGTCGTTTTCTTCATGGCCCGAATGGCCTTTGACCCAGTGCCATTCGACATTGTGCCGCTCGGTCAATTCGATCAGGTCGTGCCACAGTTCCGCATTGCGGACCGGTTTGCGGCTGGCATTCACCCAGCCGCGTTTCTTCCATCCGTGGACCCACTTGGTGATCCCATCGATCAGATATTTGCTATCGGTATAGAGATCGACTTCGCAGGGCTCGATCAACGCGCCCAATGCCTTGATTGCAGCGGTCATCTCCATCCGATTGTTGGTGGTATCGGCTTCGCCGCCGCTGATTTCCTTCTCATGCGGCCCCATTCGGAGCAGCGCGCCCCAGCCACCCGGACCGGGATTTCCCTTGCAGGCGCCATCGGTGAAAATTTCGACTTTTTTCATGCGAAGGCGCTCTGACCTGCCGCGCGATAGAATGCCAGTCGCCGCATAAAATCCATCGGGTTCTTTCGTTCGACCAACGCATCCTCGGGCGTTTCGAGCCAGTCCTGCGCGCGGCTGGCGATAAATCGCAGACAGGCTCCTTCGGCCAATAAGGGGAGGGCCGACTGTTCGCTATCGGTCAGCGGACGGGTTTCTTCATAGCCTTCGACAAGCGCGCGGCCGAGCCCATCGTCGAACCGCGTTCCGCGCGCATCGAAGCACCAGGCCGCGTGGGTAACCGCCAGATCGTAAGCCATGGCGCCGGTGCAGGCGAAATAGAAGTCGATCATTCCCGTGACCCGATCGCCGAGCATCAGCACATTGTCCGGGAAAAGATCGGAATGGATGATCGATTCCGGCAATCGTTCGGGCCACTTGCGTAAAATACCCGCGCCGATCTCGAGAATGGCCGGAAGCTCCGTATCGATGCCGTGCAGGGCGGCTGTTCCGCATTGCCGCAAGATGCCGAGCATATCGGCCGGAGCGAGATCGTTGACCCTCGCCATGGGGAAATCGCGGGCTGTCAAGTGTGCCCGCGCCAGCGCGCGTCCTACCGCACGGGCTTGCGCAGGCTCCGGGCTGGTCGGCGAAACGCCGGGCAGAAATTCGATGAGTGCCACTGCCTTGCCATCGACCATGCGCCAGGCATTGCCCGCAGTGTCGTGGATCGTGCGCGGCACCGGGCAACCGGCCTCCGAAAGGTGATCGAGCAGACCCAGGAAGAAAGGCAGATCCGCCGTGTCGATCCGCCGTTCATACATGGTGAGGATGAAACGAGCTTCGCTCGTTTCCACCAGCCAGTTCGAATTCGACACGCCTTCCGCGATGCCCTTGGCGGAAACCAGATCGCCGACATCGTAATGCGCGATGAGCCGCGCGAGCTCCTCCGCACCGAGGTGGGTATAGACGGCCACGTTATTCGGTGAGTTGGCGGGGGAGCTTGAAGATCATGTTCTCTTCGGCCGTGGTAATTACTTCCTCGTCGACCAGCCGCCAGTCAGACAGACGATCGACGACCTCGCGCACCAGCTTTTCCGGAGCCGACGCCCCGGCGGTGAGGCCGACAGTGCCGACGCCTTCGAGCCAGCTCGGATCGATTTCGTCGGCGCGCTGGATCAGCCTCGCCTCGGTGCCCATCCGGTCGGCGACTTCGACGAGCCGGAGCGAGTTCGAGGAATTGGGCGCACCGATGACCAGTACCAGATCGCAGCTCGCCGCGATCTGCTTGGTGGCGGCCTGCCGGTTGCTGGTTGCGTAGCAGATGTCCTCCGCCTTGGGCGCGACGATCCGGGGGAACCGCTTTTCCAAGGCACGGATGATATCGCGCGTATCATCGACAGACAGCGTGGTTTGCGAGAGATAGGACAGCGCATCGTCGCGCGAGAATTCGAGTTTCGCGACATCCTCGACGGTCTCGACCAGAGTAATCTGGCCCTCGGGCACCTGGCCCATCGTTCCAATGACCTCCGGATGGCCGGAATGGCCAATGAACAGGATATGCTGCCCCTTCTCGATCTGGCGCTCGGCCTGGCGGTGGACCTTGCTCACCAGCGGACAGGTCGCATCGACATAGAGCATCTTGCGCCGCTCGGCCTCTGCCGGGACGGTTTTGGGAACACCATGCGCGCTGAACACGACCGGTGCGTCGTCAGGAACCTCGTCCAGTTCATCGACGAAGATTGCACCCTTGGCTTTCAGACTGTCGACAACGTACCGGTTGTGCACGATCTCGTGCCGGACGTAGACCGGGGCTCCGTATTTCTGCAGTGCCCGCTCGACGATTTCGATCGCCCGATCGACACCGGCGCAAAAGCCGCGGGGCGCCGCGATCAGCAGCTTGAGCGGGAGGCGCGGGTCGCCATCGGAAACGGCAGGCGTGGATGGAAAGGGGGCATTCATGTGTCGCCCTCTAGCGCTTTCGTGCGGGCCAAGCTAGGGCAAGCCGCAGCCTCGCGGGGCTATGAATTCGAATGACCGTAAAAGGGAAATTAGCCGCATGACCATCCGTACTCGCCTTCTTCCCGCGCTTGCCCTTGGCCTGGCGCTGGCCGGTTGCGCAAGGGAAGGTGAACTGGTCGTCGATCAGGGCGTCGGCATTTCCGCCGTCAGGACGACGTGTCCGGCCGTGGGAATTCCCGATTACACCGGCGATATCACCACTTTTCGCACCCCGGCTTCGACCACGATGGCGGATCTCGACGTGACGGCGGCGATCACCAATCTTCGTTCGAGCTGCAACGAAGAAACGGGCGACCGGGTGTATACCGAAGCGACGTTCGATGTGGTTGCGCGCCGTGCCGATACGCGGGGCGCCCGGTCAGTTACGTTGCCGTATTTTTCGACCGTGGTCCGTGGCGGTTCCGCCGTGGTGACGAAGCGTGTCGGAAGCGTGACCCTGCAATTCGCCGACGGGCAGGAACGCACTCAGGCGCGGGGCACTGCCGGGGCCTATGTCGATCGCGGCGCCGCGACGCTTCCGGCCGATATTCGCGAACAGATCACCCGCAAGCGCAAGGCCGGCGATCCCGACGCCGCACTCGATCCGCTGGCCGATCCGGCCGTGCGCGCAGCGGTGCAGCGGGCCACCTTCGAACTGCTGATCGGGTTTCAACTGACCGAAGACCAGCTCCGCTACAACGCCACGCGCTAGGCGCGCTCGCATCTTGCCATTTTGCGCCGATAGTCTAGGCGCGCGCCATGGCTGACATGCAGACACTTCACGCGGCCTTCGTGGCCCGCATCGACGCGGTATTGAACGCTCTCGAAATGGAGGGCGTTCTGCCCGCCGACACGCCGCGCGCCAATGTGACGGTCGAACCGCCGCGCGATCCTTCGCATGGCGATCTGGCGACCAATGCGGCGATGGTCCTCGCCAAACAGGCGAAGACCAATCCGCGCGCGCTGGCCGAGAAGATCGTCGAGCATCTCGAGCGCGAACCCGATATTGTCGAGGCGACAATCGCCGGGCCGGGTTTCATCAATTTGCGCTTGTCGCCCGAAGCATGGCGCCGCGAATTGCTCGCCATCGCGCATCTCGGCCAGGATTACGGCCGTTCCGATATGGGCAAGGGCCAGACGGTCAATATCGAATATGTCTCGGCCAATCCGACCGGCCCGATGCATATGGGCCATTGCCGCGGCGCGGTGGTGGGCGATGCGCTGTCGGGCCTGCTCGAATGGGCGGGCCACCGTGTCACGCGCGAATATTACGTCAACGATGCGGGCGGCCAGGTGGATGTGCTCGCCCGTTCGGCACATTTGCGGTATCGCGAGGCGCTGGGCGACGATATCGGCGAAATTCCCGAGGGCCTTTACCCAGGCGACTATCTGAAACCGGTGGGCGAACGGCTCGCGCAGGAGTTCGGCCCGGCCTACAAGGATGCGCCCGAGGGTGAATGGCTGGAACTGTTCCGTCAGCGTTCGGTCGCCGCGATGATGGATATGATCCGCGAGGATTTGTCGCTGCTCGGCATCCATCACGATCTGTTTTCCTCCGAAGCCGAATTGCAGGCGGCAAAGAAGCCCGAGGCGGCGGAGGCCTGGCTGCGCGAACACGGTTTCGTCTATGATGGCGTGCTCGAAGCGCCCAAGGGCAAAGCCCCGCCCGAAGATTGGGAGCCGGTCGAACTGCCGCTGTTCCGCTCGACCGAATTCGGCGACGACCAGGATCGTCCGATCAAGAAGTCGAACGGGGCCTGGACCTATTTCGGGGCCGACCTCGCCTATCACTTCCAGAAGGCTGAAAAGGCCGACGCGCTGATAGACATCTGGGGCGCGGACCATGCCGGCACGGTCAAGCGGATCAAGGCCGCCGTCGCTGCCTTGACCAAGGGCGCCGGTCGCGACGTGCCGTTCGACGTCAAGCTGGTGCAGATGGTCAAGCTGCTGCGCGACGGCGAGCCGGTGAAAATGTCCAAGCGGTCGGGTACTTTCGTCACGTTGGCCGATGTCGTGAACGAGGTCGGCAAGGACGTGGTGCGCTTTACCATGCTCACTCGCAAGCCCGACGCGCAGATGGAATTCGACTTCGCCAAAGTGGTCGAAGCCTCGAAGGACAATCCGGTCTTCTACCTTCAATATGCGCATGCGCGTATCCATTCGACCCTGCGCAAGGCGGGCGTCGAGCCGAGCGATGCGCATCTCGACCGTCTCGGCGACGACGAACTTGCGCTGGTGCGCGAGGCTTCGCAATTCCCGCGCGTGGTCGAATCCGCCGCCAAGGCGCGCGAACCGCATCGCATTGCCTTTTTCCTCGGCGATCTTGCTGCCGCCTTCCACAGTTTCTGGAATGCGGGTAATGACGATCCGTCGAAGCGGATCATCCAGGAGAGCGATCCCGAACTGACTGCAGCGCGGTTGTTCCTGGCTACGCAGGTCGGGCAGGTTATTCGCAACGGCCTTGCGATCCTGGGGGTCGAAGCGGTCGAGGAGATGTGAGCATGGTGGCGTCGACGCCCTACGATACGGACAAGGATTGGGAGGCTGAGGGCCAGTTGGACCTTGCCGATGACGAAAGTCTGCCATGGCTCGAAGCAGGTGAGGACGAAGACGAAGCAGCGGGCTTCGACACGTCGCGCCTGTGGCTCATGGGCGCGCTTGCGCTGGCTCTGCTCGCCGTGGTCATTGGCGGAATCTGGTTCTTCTCCAACCAAGCTTCCGACGAACCCCCGGCCGACGGCAGTGTAATCGCCGCGCCGGACGAGCCGTACAAGACCAAGCCCGAAAACCCGGGCGGCAAAACATTCGCCGGGACGGGCGACACGAGCTTTGCCGTGGGCGAGGGGCAGACGCGCGAAGGAAAGTTGGCCGAGCCGACTGCCGCTCCTGCGGCGGATTCGGGCGAGTCTGCCAGCCCCACTATCGCCTCGACAGTCAATGCGGGAAGCCGCAGCGCGCCTCCACCCGGAACGGCGGTTCAGGTCGGTGCCTATCCACGCCGCGCCGATGCCCAGGCCGCGTGGTCGAACCTGATCCGCCAGACCGAAGCGCTCAATGGGGTGAAGCACCGCGTGGTCGAGGCTCAGGTGGATATCGGCCGCGTCTATCGCCTGCAGGCGCTGGCCGGCGATCGCGCCTCCGCCAACCGGCTATGCGCTGCGCTCAAGGCCGACGGGCTCGCCTGTTTCGTCAAGTAGCTGCTGAATTTCCACACTTGCCACACGGCGCGCGCTTGCGCGGCCGGGGTGTTGGCTTCACCGTGCCGTGCATGACGCCCGCCATTTTCGGCATTTCCGGCCTCGACCTGACAGCCGAGGAACGCGCCTTCTTCAAGGAGGCCGATCCGGCGGGCTATATCCTGTTCGCGCGCAATTGCGATAACCGCGATCAGTTGCGCAAGCTGACCGACGATCTGCGCGCGATCCATGGCCGCGATCGCCTGATACTCTCGATCGACCAGGAAGGTGGCCGCGTCGCCCGGATGAAACCGCCTGAATGGCAGCGCTATCCCGCTGGCGAGGCATTTGCCAGGCTGTGGGATATTGCTCCCGCTTCCGCAATCGAGGCCGCACGCGTCAATGCCGAGGCCATGGGCCGCGAGCTTTCGGAAATGGGCATAGCGGTCGATTTTCACGCGCCCTTCGATGTCCGTCGCCCCGAAACCGACGATGTGATCGGCGACCGGGCGCTGGGCAGCGAACCGATGCAGGTCGCGGCGCTCGGCCGCGCGGTGCTCGACGGGATGGACCGTGCGGGCATCGTGGGGTGCCTCAAGCATATGCCGGGGCATGGCCGTGCGACCTGCGATTCGCACAAGGAGCTGCCGCATGTCACCGCCAGCGATGTGGAACTTGCGATCGACATAGAGCCGTTCCGCACGCTGGCTGCTCATCCATTGGGGATGAGCGCGCATATCGTGTTCGAGGCATGGGACGCGGAAAACCCGGCAACGCTCTCGAAAACCGTTATCAGCCAGATCATCCGCGGGAAGATCGGTTTCGACGGTCTGCTGCTGTCCGACGATATCGACATGGAGGCGCTGGACGGCACTATCGCCGAGCGTTCGGTCCGCGCGCTCGAGGCAGGCTGCGACATCGTACTGAATTGCTGGGCGAGAATGGACGATCAGCGTGCAATCGCCGAACGCTGCGGAAGCATGAATGCGAAGACCCGCGAGCGGCTCGAATGCGTGCACGCGGCCATGCGTGACGCGCAAGACGGTATCGATACCGAAGCGCTGCTCGCGAAACGCGATGCCCTGCTGGCAATCGCCGAAGACCGTGCCGCATGACCAGCGATGGTCTCCTGTTCGCCGACCCCGATCCGGGCACGCAGGAGGAATGGGACGGCATCGCGCGGGACGGGCCGGGCGACGGAAATGCGCTCTATCTCGAACTCGACGGGTGGGAAGGACCGCTCGATCTGTTGCTCGACCTCGCGCGGCGGCAAAAGGTGGATTTGCGGTCGATCTCGATCCTGGCGCTGGTCGACCAGTATCTGGGCTATATCGATCGCGCCGAGGCGCTGAAGCTCGAACTGGCCGCTGACTATCTCGTGATGGCGGCATGGCTGGCCTATCTCAAATCGGCGATGCTTCTGCCAAAGGAAGAGCAGGAAGACCCCAGTCCCGAGGAACTCGCGCTCAAACTGCAACTGCGCCTCCAGCGTCTTGGCGCAATGCGCGATGCGGCGGCGCGTCTGATGGGCGGCGACCGGATCGGGCGCGACGTGTTCCTGCGAGGCAATCCCGAAGGGCTCGAGATCGCCCGCAAGACCAAATGGCGGTGCGACCAATTCGCGTTGATCGAGGCTTATGGCCGTGTGAAAGCCCGCACCGCGCCTGCCATCCACATGGTCCGCGAGCGGCCCGTCATGACGCTCGAATCCGCGTTGGACCGGGTCTCCAACATGCTCGGCGTGACGCTGGACTGGATAGAACTGCGCGATTTCCTTCCGCCACATGCCGAACCGCGGCTCAAGCGCTCGGCGCTGGCATCGAGCTTCGTTGCCGCGCTCGAACTGGCGCGGCTGGGCAAGGCGGAATTGCAGCAGGAGGATACTTTCGGCCCCCTGCGCCTGCGCCGGATGCCCGGCTGATGGACGAACTCGCCCGCGCCGTCGAAGCCGCGCTGTTCGCTGCGGAAGAACCGATGACGGCGGAAGCACTGGCGGGCTTTCTCGGCGATGCAGCGGTGGGCGATGTGCGCGCGGCATTGCGCAGTGTCGCCGAAGATTACGAAAAACGCGGCGTCCAGCTCGTCGAGCGCGGCAAACGCTGGCATTTCGAGACGGCACCCGATCTGGCGCATCTTCTGCGCCGCGAGAAAGAACAGCTCCGCCGTCTGAGCCGCGCGGCGACCGAAGTGCTGGCGATCATCGCCTATCACGAGCCGGTCAGCCGCGCCGAGATCGAATCGATTCGCGGGGTGCAGACATCGGGTGGCACGCTCGACGTGCTGATGGAGGCAGGCTGGGTGAAGATTGCCGGACGGCGCGAAGTGCCGGGGCGCCCGACGATCTATGCGACAACGCCCGAATTTCTCGATCATTTCGGCCTGTCGAGTCGCCGCGACCTGCCCGGAATCGCCGAATTGCGGGCGACCGGCCTGCTCGATCCTGTAGAGGATGCCTATGAAGAGCTGATCTCAGGCCCCGCAGCCGGTGATTCGGACACAAACGAGGATGATAAAGAGGCCTCGGGTGAAGCCTGACTGGCGCTAGGCTGCTGCAGCGCCTATATTCGTCTGCAAGCAATTCGAAAGAGAAGGTCCCATGGGTCTCAGTGTCTGGCAGATCGCCATCATCGCCGTCGTCGTCCTCGTCCTCTTTGGTCGGGGTCGCATCTCCGAAATGATGGGGGATTTCGGCAAAGGCATTAAAAGCTTCAAGCAAGGCATGAATGAAGACGAGGCACCTGCAAAGCAGATCGGCCATGAAGCGAAGCCCGCCGATGAGGGGCTGACGCCGGACCAGGTCAAGCAGCAAACCACCGACACCAAGTAAGTTCGCTAGAAAGCGAGGCAGGCCATGTTCGATATCGGCGCCAGCGAACTGCTGGTGATCGTCATCGTGGCGATCCTCGTGATCGGCCCGAAGGACATGCCCAAGGCGCTGCGTCATGCAGGGCGCTGGATCGGCAAGCTGCGCCGCATGTCGAACCATTTCCGCGCCGGGCTGGACGAAGTCGTCCGTCAGGCCGAAATCGAGGAAATGGAAGAAAAGTGGGCCGCGCGGAACAAGGAGATCATGGCCAAGTATCCCGATGGCTCGACGCCCGAGGCCGGGGCGCCCGAGAACCTGCTGCCCAACGAAATGCAGCCGCTTTCTTCGGCTGACGAGGTTCCCGATGCGGACGCGGCGGCCGAAGCTGCGATCGAGCGTGCGGCGCCGGTGAAAGCGCCCGAGCATTCGGACGAACCACCATTGCCGCTCGACCCGCCCCCTGCGGGCAAGGGCGCCTGACATGGCCGTGATCAAGGATATCGACGACAGCCAGGCACCGCTGCTCGATCATTTGATTGAATTGCGCGCGCGGCTGGTGCGCTGCGTGCTCGCGCTGGCGATCGCCTTCGGCATCAGCCTCTATTTCGCCGACCCGATCCTCGGCTTTCTCATCCAGCCGCTGAAGAACTCCTTCGCGGAAGGCGAAGGGCAACTGATCTTCACCAAGCTGTACGAAGTGTTCTTCGTCGAGCTGAAGGTCGCGCTGTTCGCGGGGTTCTGTCTCAGCTTCCCGATCATCGCCAACCAGCTATGGGCCTTCGTTGCGCCCGGGCTCTATGCGAAGGAAAAGAAGGCCTTCCTGCCCTTCCTGCTGGCAACGCCGATCCTGTTCACCATGGGCGCGGCGCTGGCCTATTACGTGGTGATGCCGACGGCGTTCCGCTGGTTCCTCGGCTTCGAGGGGACGGCAGGCGGGCTCGAAATCCAGGCTCTGCCGACTGCGAACGAATATCTCGGCCTGGTGATGCAGTTCATCCTCGCTTTCGGGATGAGCTTCCTGCTGCCGGTGCTGCTCCTGCTGCTTCACCGCGCAGGGATCGTCACGCGCGATCAACTTGTTTCCGCACGCCGCTACGTCATCGTTGCAGTGGTCGCGCTCGCGGCGATCATCACACCGCCCGATCCGGGCTCGCAGCTTTTGTTGGCGGTGCCGCTGCTGCTGTTGTTCGAAGGTTCGCTTGTGCTGATGCGGCTGACCGAGAAGCGCCGCAAAGCGGAAGTCGACAAGCCCGAAGAACCTCAGTCCGCGTCGTAAACCTTGCGTCCGCCGACCCAGGTCTCGAGCACCTTGGTCGCGCGCAGTTCGCTGGGCGTCGCCAGCAGCGGATCGCGGTCGATCAGGACGAAGTCGGCCCGTTCGCCCGGTAGCAGTCTGCCGAAACGTCCTTCGGCAAAGCCGGCATAGGCGGCTTCGCTGGTAAAGCCGGCCAGCGCCTGCTCGCGATTGACCCGGTCCTGCGGGCGCCAACCGCCGAAGGGCTCGCCATTGGCGTCCATGCGCGTGGTGGCCGCGGCCAGGCCAGCGAAGGGATCGGGCGATTCCACCGGTGCGTCCGATCCGAAGGCCAGCCTTCCACCCAATTGCAGGATGGTGTTCCAGGCATAGGCGCCCTCGAGCCTGTCCGGACCGAGCCGGGCTTCCGCCATCAGCCTGTCGCTGGTCTGGTGGACGGGCTGCATCGAGGCGATGATGCCGTTGCGGCCGAGCTTGGGCAGGTCGACCGGGTCGACGATCTGGACATGCTCGATCCGCCAGCGGCGGTCGCCCGGAAAACTCTCGGCGATTTCCGTAATGGCGTTGAGCGCGTCCGCGTTCGCCGCCGTGCCGATTGCGTGGATCGCGGGCTGGAAATTGCTCTGGGCGGCGCGCACGAGGATATTGCGCAGCTTGGCGGGGCCGGTGATCGGCAGACCGGTATTGCCCGGATCGTCTGCATAGGGGCGTTTGAGCCAGGCACCGCGGCTGCCCAGGGCGCCGTCGATATAGAGCTTGACCCCATTCATCCGCAGCTTGTCGTCATACAGCCAGGGCGAGGGGGCCGCGCCTGCGATCAGTTCCATCTGTTCAGGCCCTGCCGCGTAGGCCATGATTCTCAGCGTCAGCGCGCCCCTGTCGCCCGCCCGGCGGAAGGCCTGCCAGTCCTCGATCGTGGTGCCCATATCGGCGACGGCGGTTATGCCATGGCGGTGTAGGACCTGCTGCGCTTCGGTAAAGGCGAGGTCGCGCTCCTTCGGTCGCGGTGCCGGGATCGCCGCGTGCATCAACTCCTCTGCGGCATCAACGAAGACGCCCGAAGGCTGCCGCGAACCGGGCAAGCGCTCGATCCGGCCACCGGCAGGGCTTTCGCTTGCCGCCGTAACTCCTGCCGCCTGCATGGCGAGCGTATTGGCCCAGCCGGCATGCCCGTCGACCCGAGCAAGATAGACCGGACGGTCGGCGACCGCACTGTCGAGTTCGGCGGCGCTGGGGAAGCGGCCCAGCCCCCATTTTTCCTGGTTCCAGCCGCGTCCCAGGATCCAGGGACGGGCTTCGTTTTCTGCGGCGAACCGGCGGATTTTGTCCAGCGCTTCGGCGAGTGAATTGGTATTCGACAGGTCGAGCGTAAGCGCGCCGATGCCGATCCCCATGACATGCGCATGGGCATCGATCAGGCCGGGGATCATCACCGCGCCTTCACCGTCCTCGCGATAATCGGTCTGCGGCTTGTCTTCGCCCGGTTCGACGATCTGCGCGATCTTGCCCTCGTCGTCGACCACCAGGGCCGTGAAACGCTGAACCTTGCCATCATCGCCGATGGTAAGCCCTTCGACATTGTCGATCAGCACGTCGGCCTGTGTCGGTACGGCGATGGCCAGAGCAATGGCGGTGGCGAGGAATTGGAACTTCATTCGAGGCGGCCCCTGCGGATTTGAACGCCCGCGATAAGGCATAGCTTGCGCGAGGCAAACCCTTTCGGCGATTGCGCCCGAGCGGAGCGGGCCGTAGGGGCGATCCATGACCGAAGCATCTTCCGTGCGCGCCTCCAAGGCGACCGAGCTCCTGACCCTCGACGATGTGCGCGCCGCTGCTGCGCGGATCGAAGGCGCGGTGGTGCGCACGCCGATGCTGCACTCGCAAACGCTGTCGGAGATTTGCGGAGCCGATATCTGGCTCAAATTCGAAAACCACCAGTTCACCGCCGCCTATAAGGAGCGCGGCGCATTGAATGCGCTGCTGCATCTCGACGATGAACAGAAGGCGCGCGGCGTGATCGCCGCCTCGGCCGGCAATCACAGCCAGGGGCTGAGCTATCACGGTCGCCGCCTCGGCGTGCCGGTCACGATCGTTATGCCGCAGACCACGCCCAGCGTGAAAGTGATGCAGACCGAAAGCGTCGGCGGTAATGTGGTTCTGCATGGCGAGACTTTCGACGAAGCCTATGCTCATGCGCGCGAGCTGGAGAAAGAGCGCGGGCTCACCTTCGTTCACCCCTTCGACGATCCGTTGGTGGCGGCGGGGCAGGGCACGGTTGCGCTCGAAATGCTCGCGGACAAGGATGATTTCGATTGTCTCGTCGTGCCGATCGGCGGCGGCGGGTTGATGAGCGGCATGGCAACGGTCGCCAAGGCGCTGAAGCCGGAAATCGAAATGGTCGGGGTGCAGGCCGAACTCTATCCGTCGATGTATTCCGCCGTGACCGGGGACGATCGCCCCTGCGGCGGTGATACGCTGGCGGAAGGGATCGCCGTCAAGGCGCCGGGCCAGTTCACCCGCCAGATCATCGCCGAACTGGTCGACGAGGTGTTGTTGGTGAAGGAACCGAAGCTCGAGCATTCGGTGTCGCTGCTGCTTCAGATCGAAAAGACCGTGGTCGAGGGTGCAGGGGCGGCCGGGCTCGCGGCCGTGCTGTCCAATCCGGAAAAATTCGCGGGCAAGACCGTCGGGCTCGTCCTGTGCGGCGGCAATATCGACACGCGCCTGCTCGCCAACGTGCTGCTGCGCGATCTCGCCCGTTCGGGACGTCTGGCGCGCTTGCAGATCGTTTTGCAGGATCGCCCGGGGGCCTTGTTCAAGGTGATGCGCGAATTCAACGCGCATAACGTCAATATCATCGAGATCTACCATCAGCGCATTTTCACCACTCTGCCGGCGAAAGGGCTGACGGCGGAGATCGAATGCGAAGCCCGCGACGGGGAGCAGATCGATCGGCTGGTCGATGCGCTCCGCGAAAAGGGCTATAGTGTGGAGCTCGCAGAGCTGGCCTGAATGGCATGCCCGGCCAGCGCCGGCGATCTTCGGGTTCGGCGCGCTTTTCGAACTGGTCGGCGGGCAAGGCCCGCTTTTCATGGTTAAGAGGGTTTTAACGCGGGACCGGCTCTGGCATTGAAGCGTCTAACAGGTAAGAATTTCTTAACCTTCGAGAGGACGCAGCGCCAAGTGACCGCCCCGATCCGCTTTCCCCGGTTTTTCGTAACCAGTCCCGCCCCGTGTCCGTATCTGCCGGGCAAGAGCGAGCGAAAGGTCTTCACTGAATTGTGCGGCGACAATGCCGACGAACTGAACGAAGCCTTGGGCCGGATCGGCTTCCGCCGCAGCCAGACGGTTGCCTATCGCCCGTCCTGCCTCGATTGTCAGGCCTGTGTATCCGTTCGCGTGGTGGCCGATGAGTTCCGGCCATCCTCCAGCCAGAAGCGCACGCTCAAGGCCCATGACGATCTGATCGCCACCGAATGCCGTCCCTGGGCAACCTCGGAACAGTTCGAGCTGTTGCGGAAATATCTCGCTGCGCGCCATCCGGGTGGCGGAATGACGCAGATGGAAGAGACCGACTTTGCGGATATGGTGGAACACACCAGCGTATCCAGCTATGTCATTGAATATCGGGAGCCGGGGATTGGCGCCGAACCAGGTCGTCTGGTCGGAGCCTGTCTCACCGACTACCAGGGCGATGGGCTGTCGATGATCTACAGCTTCTACGACCCTGACCATAAGGATCGCGCCGGGCTTGGAAACTACATCATCCTCGACCACATCCGCCGTGCCGCGGAAAACGGACTGCCTTACGTCTATCTCGGCTATTGGGTCGAAGGGGCCGAGCGGATGCAGTACAAAATTCGCTACCGCCCGCTCGAACGGCTCGGCCGCAGCGGATGGGAACGCATGCCCGAGCATGAGCAGAAACGGCTCATCGCCGTCGCTACGGCTCCCCGCGCCAAGCGGCGGGACGACGCTCTTCCGGCCAAGGACGGCCTCGCTGCGGAATACAAGATCGCCGAGTGACCGGATAGGGCTGGCATTTGGTGCCTGTGCTGCCGCCATCGCGCTTGCGACTGCTTCGCCGCTTGCCGCGCAGGACAGCGTCGCGCCGCCATCGCTCGAGGATCTGATACCCGACGAAGCCGTCGAGAATTCCGACGACTGGGCTCAGCGGGGGACCGACGATGCGGGCGTTTCCGAAACGGAAATGCCTGCCGGTCCGGAGCTGGAAGCCCCGATCGCCGACCTTCCCGGCATGTCGGTGGCCTGGCCCGAGGATATCGAGCTCGATCCGCTTGAACCGCTCGAACCGGAACAGGATATCGAGTTCGCCCAATTGCTCGAAGACGCGCCGCAGATTGCGTTCGACGAGGCCGAGACCGAAGACTTGTCCTCGACGCTGGCGCTGGGTTTTCCGCAGAAAGAGCCACCCTTCAGCGAAAGGCGCGATTTCGTCGATCGCTTCGAGGCGCTTTCGACTATCGAGGAGCTTGGCGATGGCGACGGAAACGTTGCCCAGCTCGCCGCCAGGGCGCGCGAGGACGAGGAACTGCTCGGAAATCTGCTGCGCGTCTATGGCTATTACGATGGCGAGATTACGCGCACGATCGGCACACGCAATGCAGGCGAAAATGTCGCGACGCAAAGGCCTCGCGTGCGGTTCGATATCGTGCCCGGTCCGCGCTACAAGGTCGGCGCGATCGATCTGGGCGAGCTCGACGCGGCAGTCGACGCGGTCTCCTTGAGGGATTCCTTCGGGATCGAGACCGGGGACTATCTGCAATCGGATACCATCATCGCCGAGCGCTTCAACCTCGACCGGGCGATGGGCGAAAGCGGGTACGCCTTTGCCGAAATCGACGAACCCGAACTGCTGATCGATCACGAGCGGGTGGAGGGCGACCTGACCATGCCGGTACGACCGAACGGCAAATATGTGTTCGGCGAAGTGGTCAGCAGCGACGAGACGTTTCTTTCGAGCCGCCATCTGGCGAGCATCGCCCGGTTCGATCCCGGCGACGTCTATCAACGTAGCCTGGAATTCGATCTTCGCCGTGCAGTAACCGCGACGGGCCTGGTGTCCACCGTCGGAGTCGAAGTGCGTGAGGTAGAGCCGCCGCAGGGTGACGAGCCCGGCGTGGTGGCGATGGATGTTACGATGGAGCGGGCGAAGCTGCGCACCATATCGGGCGCAATCGGGTACGGCTCGGAAGAGGGGGTTCGCATTCAGGCGAGCTGGGAGCATCGCAACCTGTTTCCGCCCGAAGGCGCGCTGCGGCTGCGCAGCATCTTGGGCACGCGCGAACAGCTTGCCGGGATCACCTTCCGCAAGAACAATTTCGGCGGGCGCGACAAGGTCCTCACCGTCGATGCCTATGCTTCCAGCATCGATACGGTGGCCTATGATGCGCGCACGGTGGCGCTGACCGGGACGTATGAACGCACCTCGACGCTGCTGTTCCAGAAACCGCTAGCCTGGGGCGTCGGGGCGGAAATACTCGCCACCGACGAACGCAACCGAATCGTCGACGGGATAGCGCGCCCGCGCCAGACTTATTTCGTCGGGGCGCTGTTCGGCCGCGCCACAATCGATACGAGCGATTCCCTGCTCGATCCCACGCGCGGCTACCGCGTGACCGGCTTTCTCGCTCCGGAAACCTCGCGCACGCGGGGGCAACAGTATTATTACCTCCGCAACCGGGTCGATGCGTCCTATTACCAGTCGGTCGGGGAACGGACGATACTTGCCGCACGGGCCGCTTTCGCCAGCATTCAGGGGGCCGAGCTGATCGGGGTTGCGCCGTCGCGGAGGCTTTATGCCGGAGGCGGCGGCTCGGTTCGCGGTTATGGCTATCAGGCAATCGGCCCCAAAAACGAATTTATGGAGCCGATCGGCGGGCGCAGCCTAGTCGAAGCCTCGATCGAGGCCAGAATAGGGACTGGATTCCTCGACGGCGCGGTTTCGGTCGTGCCGTTCTTCGATCTCGGCAGCGTATCGACTTCGGCAACGCCCGATTTCGGCGAGATCAAGATGGGTGCGGGTATCGGCTTGCGCTATACAACCGGCTTCGGACCTATCCGGTTCGACGTTGGTGTCCCGCTCAATCCCGAGCCGGAGGATTCCGCCGTCGGGGTCTATATCTCCTTGGGGCAGGCTTTCTGATGGCCGAGGATACACGCGATCCGGCGGCAGAGGTTGCGGCACCCGCGCGCCGCAGCCGGTCCGGACGGCCAGGCAAATGGCTGTTGGGCGCGGTGGCAGCACTGGTCCTGCTCCTTGCCGGAGCGCTTGTGCTGCTCAACACCCCGCTGGGCGAACGCTTCCTGGCCAGTCGCATTGCCGAGCGGACGTTTCCCAATGGCTTGAATATCCAGATCGGCCGGATCGAAGGTAATCTTTACGGCGCAGCCACATTGCACGATGTTCGCCTGTCCGATCCCGAGGGCGTGTTCCTGACCATTCCACGGGCCGAAATCGATTGGAACCCGGGTGCATGGCTTTCCAACCGACTTGAGATCGACACATTCGCCGCGCGCCGCGCGGTCATGGCGCGTGTTCCGGAATTTCTCCCCAGCGAAGACGATGGGCCGATCCTGCCCGGCTTCGACATATCGATCGAAGAGCTGGAGATCGACCAGCTCACCCTGGCTCCAGGGATAGCCGGCGAGAGTGCGCAGCGCGTCGATCTTGCGGGCAGTGCGCAGGTTGCCGATCGCCGGTTGATGGTCGATGTCGATGGGCGGCTCGGACGGCGCGACCGGGTCGCCTTGCTGGTCGATGCGGAACCCGATGGCGATGATTTCGACCTGTCGCTCGATGTCGTTGCGGCGGGTGACGGACCGCTGGCCGCTCTGGCCGGGGTCAACACGCCGCACACCGCCTCCATTCGCGGCGACGGTACATGGTCGCAGTGGTCCGGCGGACTGCTCGTCCGCAGCGAGGGCGAGCGTGTCGCGGCCATGCGCATCACCAACCGGGCAGGCATCTTCGGCCTGACAGGCAAATTCGATCCCTCTGGATTCCTGTCGGGAATCCCAGCCCAGGCCATGGGCGACGATGTGGCCCTGAAAGCCGGACTGGCGATCGACAAGCGCATCTTCGACGGCCGGGTGCGGCTGATTGGGCGGGGTGTCGGCATCGACGCAGCCGGTCTCGTCGATCTGGGCGAAAACCGCGCCGAAGAGCTCGAGGTCGAGGCATTCGTGCGCGATCCCGCTCTGCTGGGTGAGGGCCTTGCGTTGCGCGGTACCCGTTTGACGGCCACGCTCGACGGGCCTTTCCGCGATCTTGCGATTGTCCACGATCTCCGCGTGGAAGAGCTGGACCTTGGCGGTACGCTGCTCGCCAATCTGCGGCAGCAGGGAACCGCCCGCTATGACGGCACGCGCTGGACGCTCCCGCTCGATTTGTCGCTCGCAAGGGTGACGAGCGGCAATACTCTGGTCGATCCTCGCTTGGTCGATGGCAGAGGGCGCGGCACGCTGGTGCTGACTGGGTCGACCTTGCTGTCCGATGACGTGCAGATTGCCTTTCGGGGGACTTCGGCCAATCTGGCCCTGCGCGGCGATCTGTCCAGCGGACGCTATCAGGTGCGCGGCCCCGTGCAGGCCCGCGGGCTCACGCTCGAGGATGTAGGCACGGCAGGCGGCACGGCCATGATCGATCTTGTCCTGGCACCGGGATCGCCCTGGCGCCTCGCGGCGGATGTCGATGCGCGGATCGCGCCCGTCACCAATGCCACTCTCGCCAATCTGGCCGGTGCGCCGATACGCGTCCGGGGGGGCATCGCGGTAGGCGGTTCGGAGCCGGTCGATTTCAATCGATTGCGCGTCGATGCGAGCAAAGTGCGGCTTGCCCTCGACGGGAGTGTCGCTCAGGGCACGACCCGCGTTGCCGGGGCAGGCACGCATGTCGATTTCGGAGATTTTACCATTGAGGCCAGCGTCGCCGACGCGGGCCCCAGCGCGGCGCTGGTGTTCGCACGACCGGCGACCGGATTGGAAAACGTCCGCGTGGCGATAGCGCCTAGCGATCAGGGATTTGCCATCGAAACCGAGGGCAGTTCCTTGCTCGGTCCTTTCGCGGGGGAACTGGGGCTGATCGCACCGGAAGATGGCCCGACGCGTATCGCGATCGAACGCATGCGCGTATCGGATACCGCCGTTACCGGCGCTGTCACCCTGGTCGATGGCGGTGTCAATGGCACGCTGGCTTTTGCCGGCGGCGGGGTGGACGGGACCGTAGCCCTGGCTCCGCGCAATGGCGGGCAGGGGCTCGACATCGCGCTGCGGGCGCGCAATGCCCGCTTCGGTGGCGATACGCCTTTGCGCATAGCACGGGGGAATATCGAAGCCGCAGGCCTCATCCGCGAGGGCAATACGACCTTTTCGGGCTCGGGCACTGCCGCCGGACTGTCCTATGGTACGCTGTTCATCTCCCGGCTTGCGGCACAGGGCGAGATCGAAAACGGGATCGGCCGGCTCGATGCCTCGCTGGCGGGCAGGCGCAGCGGACGCTTCGTGCTGGACCTCAATGCCCGCATCCGTCCCGAGCGGATCGCGCTGGCGGCGCAGGGCGAGTTCGGGGGGCGGCGCATCTCCATGCCGCGCCGGGCTGTCCTGACCAATATGGAGGGAGGCGGCTGGCGCCTTTCCCCCACTCAGCTATCCTATGGCGATGGCGGTTTGATCGCATCGGGTCTCTTTGGCGGCGGCGACCTCGATTTCGATTTCAAGCTCGCGCGCATGCCGCTCTCCCTCATCGATATCGTGCGGGCCGATACCGGACTGGGCGGGACAATTTCCGGGACGATCGCCTACCGGACCGGGGCCGACGGGCTGCCGGTGGGAGATGCCAAGGTCCGGATTGACGGGCTGACCCGGTCCGGCCTCGTTCTCACATCGCGGCCGGTCGATGTGGCGCTCATGGCGCGCCTCAGCGAGAGCGAGCTCGAGGCGCGGGCGCTTTTGCGCAATGAGGACATTCGCCGCGGCCGCGTACAGGCGCGGATAACGGGCCTTGCATCCGACGGTATGCTCATCGACCGATTACGGGCCGGGCGCCTTTTCGGCCAGCTACGCTATAGCGGCGCGGCGGAAAGCCTGTGGCGGCTTGCGGCCCTCGACACTTTCGACATCACCGGACCGGTCAATATCGCTGCGGACGCTTCGGGCAGTCTCAAAGATCCTACCGTGCGCGGTTCGATTTCGAGTGACAAGCTGCAATTACGCAGCTCGCTCTCGGGTACCGATATTCGCAACATTGCCGTGCGCGGCAGTTTCCGCGGTTCGCGGCTCCAACTGACGCGTTTCGCCGGCAATCCAGCTACGGGCGGCAGCGTCAGCGGCAGCGGCATCGTAGATCTGCGCACTCTGGGCGAATCGGTGGAAGGCCGCGTGCTGGAAATACGCGGCCCGATCATCGATCTGCGTGCCTCGGCGAAGAATGCGCAACTGATCGATACCGGCGGATTGAGCGCGACGGTTACCGGCCCCTTGAGGATCGTATCCAACGGGCTGGGGGGGACCATTGCGGGCCGTGTCCGGATCGACCGGGCGAGTTGGCGTCTGGGCACCGCCGCCGACGATCTGAGACTGCCGCAAATCGTCACGCGTGAGGTCAATGCGCCGGTCGGCCGAGCCCCGCGAGCTGCCCCCGGCAGGCCGTGGCGATATCTCATCGATGCGCGCGCCGCCAGCCGTATCGATGTCGACGGGATGGGGCTCGACAGCGAATGGTCGGCCGACATCGTCCTGCGCGGTACAACCGACGATCCCCGGATCGGCGGCAGCGCCGAGGTGGTCCGCGGCGACTATACATTTGCGGGAACGCGGTTCGAACTCACCCGCGGCGAGATCGAATTCGACGAGAATGTGCCGGTCGATCCCCGACTGGACATCCGAGCGGAGACGCAGCGCGACGGGCTGACTGTGGAGGCGACAGTTAGAGGCAGCGCCACGCAGCCGCAAATCGCCTTCAGCTCCAACCCGTCTCTGCCCGAAGAGGAACTGCTCGCCCGTTTGCTGTTCGGCGGTTCCGTCACCAGCCTTTCCGCGACGGATGCCGTGCAACTCGGCGCGGCGGTGGCAAGTTTGCGCGGGGGCGGCGGCATGGATCCGATCAACCAGCTTCGCAGCGCGATAGGCTTGGACCGTCTGCGGATCGTCAGCGCGGACCCGGCGCTCGGTCGCGGTACGGGGGTCGCTCTCGGCAAGAATTTCGGCCGGCGGTTCTACGCGGAAATCATTACCGATGGGCGCGGTTACAGCGCGACCGAGGTGGAGTTCCGCGTAACCAGTTGGCTGTCCTTGCTTGCGGCTGTCTCAACCGTTGGACGCGAAAGCGTCGTCGCCGAAATCAGCCGCGATTATTGACCGCTCTTCAGCCCCTTGGGGGAAGCAGAACCGCATCTATGGGAATCACGACACCATTGTTCGCGGCAATGGCGGCCCCGACGAATGCCGCGCGCGACGTATCGCCCGCTGCGACACTGAGTTGCTCACCGTCTTTGTCGAACGTGACCGTCGTCTGTCCGAGTGTCGTCATCGTTACGGGGCCGCCAGCGCGATCGATCGCTTCGCCAATCGATTCAGGGGTGAGATGGCCAGGCAGTAAGTGGTCCCGCAGAATGGCGGCGAGGAGCGGGCGTTGCTCTTCCCGGAGGAGATCGGTGCCTTCTTCGCCCAAGGCTTCGAAGGCCGCGTCGCACGGCGCGAGCATGGTATAGCTTGCCGCCCCCTCGAACACGCCCGAAAGCTCGGACTGTTCAATGGCGCTGCGCAGCGTATCCAGTTGCTCGTCCGCGCCGAGGCCGGCCGCGAGCGTAAGCGTGCCATCGTCGCGTGTCGCGGTTTCGGCAGGCGCCTTGTCTTGTTCATCACACGCCGCGACCAGCGATAACGATGCCAATGCGATTGCGGTAAGGGTGGTTTTGCACGTCTTGATCATGTCGCGCCCCCTCAAACCAGCAAATCGATGGCAGCCGCCACGAGCTGCGTTTCGGGATCTATCCGGTACACATAACCGTCCGAATAACGATACCAGGCTTCCGGCGTGTCGTAATACCGGTCGCGGTAGGAATAAGGCACGTTGTAGACATCGTATCCCGACGGCATCGGACGCCCGATGGTGAACTCATCGCCTGTCAGCAAGGCTGCCACAGATGTTATCGCGGCGTCCTTCGGGTCGACCCGATAAATGACGTTGTCCGCGTAACGGTATGAAGAGACCGGTCCGAGATCGAAAAAGTCGACGTAATAGTCCGGCAGGGCATAGCTCTCGTAGGTCGAAGGCCAGGCATTGCCGATGGACAGCGCTCCACCGAGTAGCGGAATGTAACCGGCGATATTGCCGCTTTCCCCGCGCCGTAGGAGATAGCCATCGCGGTAAAAATAGGAGCCGGAAGCGTAATTGTTCAGGCCGAACAGCCCGGGCCGAAATTCGTAACCGTTCCAGCGGCCGATTGCAGCGGTAGATTTCTTCGCCTGACCGGGGGGCTGGCATCCATTGGCCTTCTTCGCCAGACCCGGCGGGCATCCGGCGAGAGCGCTGCGATTTCGGTCGCGCATCAGAAATGCGCGATCGCGGTCGAACCGTACGGGCTCGATGTTGCGCAGTTGCGGCCCGGTCGTCTCGCGGGCAAGGGCGCTGGGGTCGATACGCTTTTCGAGCGCGGGGCCGGCATGGCGCGGATCGCCGCCGTCCTTGGTGCGTCGGTTCTCACGCGGGGCGCGATTTTTCGCAGCGCCGGGACCCGTCGGCCTAGCCACGGCATCGACCCGGCCGCGATTGTCGTGGACAATGGCCCGGGATTCGGAGCGGTTGGCCGGGCCGCGCTCCGCCTGCGAAGGTCCGCGTTGCTCGGCGGCCTTCGGATTTTCATTGGCCTTGCCGGGATCGGCATGGGCACTACCTGCGGCGAGCGCGAGGGCTGCCGCGCCAGCAAGCAAAAGTCTCATTTGTTAACTCCTTTTGCCTGTAACGGGAGCGGGCGCATTCCGGTTCCGAATGAGGGCTTCGGCCGTCTGGCGTGCTCTGGGCCAAAGTGCGGAAGGACCGCCTCTTGTCGCCGGGTTGCATGAACACGCGAGAGCCATCGATCACTGCGGACAACCCGCGCTATGATATCGTCCGGCCGAACGAAAAAAGGGCCGCCCGGTTTCCCGGACGGCCCTTCTTTTTCGAGCAAAAAGCTTCGTTAGATCAGAACTTGAAGGTAGCCGTGGCGCGATAAGTCTGCGCGTTGGCGTTCTTGCGCCCGATCGTCGTGTCGACGCCGAGGCCGAAGCTTGCCGGTCCGCTGCCGAACTGTGCCGAAAGCCCTGCTTCGGCCCAGTTCTTGTCGGGGCTAGCGATCGGGAAAATCGCGCCCGGGCCGGTTCCGTTCGCGAAGTTCGCGGCGAACCAGTACGGCCCATCCTTGTACTCGTGCACGAAGTCGATGTTGGCATCGAGCTGGAAGCCGTTGCTGACCTTCTGATAGTCCAGACCGATCCGACCCTGGAGGCTTTCGAAGTCCTCGCGGGTGATCTGCAGGGCAAGCGGCCCACCGGTTTCCGTGACGACGTCGAAAGAATGATCTGCATAGCGCAGCTCGATACCCGGCGAAATCGTGCCGAGCGGGCCTTCGAGGTCGTAGGAGAGGCCGAGCGCCGCCGTGAGGCCGCCATCGCTGCTCTCGCTGGTCAACGTCTGCGATCCACCGAGGAACGCCACTGTCCGCCGCGTGTCGACATCGAGATCGGTCAGGCTGACCTGCCCGTCGATGACGAAGCCGTCGACGGTCTTCGCGCTACCGTAAAGCGAGACCGCCATCATCTTGGACTCGGCTTCCTGATCGAGCACAACATCCGCGTCGAGATCCGAATAGTAGAGCGACAGGCCGACCATCGAACTTTCGTTCGGGAAATACTCGATACCGCCCCCGAAGAAGTAGCCGTCGACGTCGGTGTCAGCCGTGGTGTAGCCCGGCATCGATTCGCCCTCGCCGTTGAGCAGACCCCCAGCGAGGTAGATGGCGAAGTCCTCGCGGATGGCACCGTCGCGCACCCGGGTCGGCTCGCTTGCCTGGTCGAGGCCGAGAGCACCGGCCGTGACCGGTTGGCTGCCACGCGAAACCTGCATCTGGGCCGTTTGGATCGGATTGCCGAGCGTGGCGATGGTGCCGCCCGAGCTCTCCAAGGTCGATTCACGCAGCCGCGAGGCATTGAACGACTGCAGGTTGTTGTACGACTGGGCGGTCAACTGCAGCGCTGCCGTTTCGGCGACCGGTGCCAGGCCGTTGAAGGTCGCCCGGATTGTTGCCGCATCGGCGAAGTCGAGCCCGTAAAGCTCGGCCAAGGCCGGATTGCCGCGGTTCTGGTCGAACAGACGCGCATAGCCGAACTGAACCGGATCGCTCCGGTCGATCGCCGTGGTATAGCTGCGCGCGATGATTTCCATCAGCACCGCAGTATCGGTGTAGGTGAAATCCTGGCGCAGGATGGCCGATATATCGCCTTCCTCGAAGGTTCCGGTAAGACCGCCATCGGCAGTGAGGATGGTATATTCCTGGCCCAGGCCATTGACCTGCTGCGTGATACCCGCACCCACGGCGACAACGCCGCCGATCGATGCTTCGCCGGTGATGGCCAGAAGGTCCGAAGTGTTGTTCGGCCCAATGTCGATCATCAGAGTGGAGCCTGACGAAAGGACTGCCGAGCCATCAATGGTCAGCGTATCGATGCCGCCAATTGTGCCTGGTGAGATCGCCCCCATCATATTGGTGACGAACGGCGCCGTGATCGTCCCGCCGCCCTGCAGGGCACCGCCGAAGATCGTGTAGTCGCCAACCGAGTTGAGGCCCCCATTCACCGTGATCGTACCACCGAACTGGCTGATATCAATCAGCGAGGTCAGGTTGCCGTCCGCGGTGATGTTTAGGCCCGCACTGCTGCGCACGGTCAGGCGATCGATGGTAACGTCGCTGCTCAGTGTAGTGGTGCCGGCATTGGCGAGGGTCACGTCGAAGTAACGCGGATCGACATTGACGGCGGGATCGGGGTCCACAATCGGATCGACATTGTCCGGCACGAAGCCGGTTGCACCGGGCAGGCCATTGTCGAGCGTGGGATCGGGCAGCGGATCATCCGAGAATTCCGGACCTCCGCCGTCGCTACCCTGCGCCTCGTCCTCGGCGAATTCGGCGCCATTGCCATCATGGGCGGCCTCTTCGGCGAAATCAGGAGCGCGGTTCTGGGCTTCGTTGGCCATGATGAGGCCGTTGCGCGTTAGGGCGCCGCGACCGCCGGATGCGGCACCTGCCACGGCATCTTCCGGCGCCGCAGCGGCCTTGTCGCTGCCACCAAGCGCGTCCGCCATGTCGTCACCGACTTCGCCGATACCCGACGCGACCATACCCTCGGCATTGCGGGCCGGGGGAGTATCGCTGCCATCCGACAGATCCTGGCAGCCATCGCCCGGATTGTCGCCTTCGGGGTCGAAGCAGACTTCACCCCATTGTGGCGCATCGCCTTCGGTTCCCGCACCCGGCGTGGTCGGGATGCCGTTTACGATGTCGCCGTCCGCATTGATAATGCGATAGTTGGGATCGAGCGTGGTTTCCCAGTGGCTCGCGTCTTCCCAGTTGCCGTCCCCGGCCTTGGCCGTAACGTAGCGATAGGGATTATTTGCAGCGATCCAATCCCAATAGAGGAACAGCGGCTGGTAGAAGCTCTGCGTCCCGTAGCTGGAGAACACTTGCGGCCCAAAAAAGCGTGAACCACCCGAAAGGACGCCGATAACGAGATCTTCGTCGGTGATCGGATTGTTGGCCGCGTCGAGAATCAGGGGGCCACCCGAATCGCCGCCAGCAGTGGTGGCTTCGCGCTCCCTTGGCTCATCCTTGAATAGATTGAAATCGAACGGGTTGGTCTTGTTGGGATC
>CAMYIQ010000319.1 GCA_947258465.1 uncultured Erythrobacter sp. | reverse complement strand
GTCGAGATATTCCCCGTTGCGGAAGACGAAATACATCGGCACGTCGAGCATGTAGTCGACCCAGCGTTCATAACCGAATCCGTCCTCGAAAACGAAGGGCAGCATGCCGGTGCGGTGCGGATCGGTGTCGCTCCAAATGTGCGAGCGATAGGACAGGTAACCGTTGGGTTGCCCTTCGGTGAAGGGTGAATTGGCAAACAGTGCGGTAGCCAGCGGCTGGAGCGCCAGGCCGGTGCGGAACTTCTGCGCCATGTCCACCTCGCTCGAATAATCGAGATTCACCTGGATCGTGCAGGTGCGCAGCATCATGTCGAGGCCGAGACTGCCCACGCGCGGCATGTGCCGCATCATGATTTCATACCGGCCCTTGGGCATGACCGGCAGCTCTTCGCGTGTCTTGTCGGGCCACATGCCAAGACCGATGAAGCCGACGCCGAAGCGTTCGCCCACTTCCTTGACCTGCGCGAGGTGGCGGCCGGTCTCGGCGCAGGTATCGTGCAGGTTCTCGAGCGGGGCGCCGGACAATTCGAGCTGACCGGCAGGCTCGAGGCTGACCGTGCCGTCATCGCCCTTCATCGCGATGACCTTGCCGTTCTCTTCGATCGGCTCCCAGCCGAACTCCTGCAAACTCAGCAGGATATCGCGAATGCCACCGGGCTCGTCATAGCTAAGAGCGCGGTGTTCCGTGCAGCAATAGACGAGCTTTTCGTGCTCAGTGCCGATGCGCCATCTGTTTTTCGGCTTCTCGCCGCGCTGCATCGGGGCAACCAGTTGGTCGCGGTTTTCGATAATGGGATCTTCCGCCCCTGACGTCTCACGCGTGCTCATGACGCGTGGCGATAGGCAAGCGAACCTTGCGAGGAAAGGAAATTAATCTTCGTCCAGCCAGTCGCCTGCCTCTGCCATCCATACCGCCGTCCCTGCGATCGCTGCGGTTTCCCCGCGCAGGATACGCGGGCCGAGGCTGATCGCGACCGAAGCGGGATGTGCGCGGATGGCGGAACGCTCGGCATCGTCGAATCCGCCCTCGGGGCCGATCAGGAGCGCTGCCGGACCTTCGGCATAGCAGAACGCATCGGCGGCGGGTTCGCCGCCTTCCTCGTCGGCGAAGAACAAATGGCGTTCTCGTGGCCAGTCGCGCAGCAGTGCGTCGAGCTTGGCGACCGGAGCGATTTCGGGCAGCGCTGTGCGCGCGCATTGCTCGGCCGCTTCCGTGACGAGTGTGTCTGCCCGGTCCGCATTGAGCTTGTCGGCGACGCAGCGCCGTGTGACGAGGGGGGCGATGCGCGCGACGCCCAACTCGGTCGCCTTTTCGAGCACGAGATCGAAGCGATCCTTTTTGAGCAGGGCTGGGCAGAGCCAGAAATCGGGCACCGGTTCGCGCGGGCGCAGATGCTGCCTGGGTTGGAGCGCGACGTGGCGCTTGCCTGCCTCGATCACTTCGGCAGCCCATTCGCCGGTGATATCGTCGCACAGAATCACGGCGTCACCAGGGGAAACGCGCATCACTTTCGCGAGGTAATGGGCTTGATTGCCCTCGACCTGCACGGCGGCGTTGGGTGAGAGTTCCTGCTCGACGAACAGGCGCGGGGCGCTCTTGGGCGGCCAGGCGGGAGTTGCGGGCATGGCCCCTCTAAACATATCCGTCATCCCAGCGAAAGCTGGGATCGCATGCGGTTTCGCGCTTACCCTACGGTGATCCCTGCTTTCGCTGGGATGACGAGATTGATAGGGCGCAAGGCAATGCCTGAAACCATCGTACCCGACAGCGAGCATCGCGGCCTCGTCGCGCGCCTGCCACAGCTTCCACGCGATTTTGCGCAACTGGCACGGTTCGACCGGCCGATCGGCTGGTGGCTGCTGTTCTGGCCATGCGTGTGGGGCGTGTGGCTGACCGGAGCAGGGTGGCAGCTCGAACTGCTGGGCTGGATGCTGCTGGGCAGCATCGCCATGCGCGGGGCGGGCTGCGTCTATAACGATATCGTCGATGCCGATCTCGACCGAAAAGTCGCGCGTACCGCCGCGCGTCCCGTGGCCAGCGGCCGAATTTCCAAGAAGCTTGCATGGGGCTGGCTGGCAGCCCTGTGCGCGATCGGCCTGCTGGTGCTGTTGCAGCTGCGGCCGCTCGCGCAGGGCGTGGCGCTTGCCAGCGTCGTTCTGGTTGCCGCCTATCCCTTCATGAAGCGCATCACCTGGTGGCCGCAGGCCTGGCTCGGCATGGTGTTTACCTGGGGGCTGCTGGTGGGCTGGACACAGTTGCGGGCCGACAATTGGGACGTGCTCCTGGCCATGTATGCAGGCTCTGCGTTCTGGGTAATCGGCTACGACACGATTTATGCGATGCAGGACCGCGAGGACGACGCATTGGTGGGCATCCGTTCGAGCGCTTTGCGACTCGGGGGACGCGTGCAGGGCGGCGTGGCTCTGTTCTATGCGGGAGCGGTCGCGCTGTGGGCGCTGGCTTTCTGGCTGTATCGCGCCGACTGGCTCGCCCTGCTTGCCCTGCTCCCAGCCGCCGGTCATCTGGCCTGGCAGGTGGCAACGCTCGATGGCGAGGATCCGGACAACCCGCTCGACCGCTTCCGGGCCAATCGCTGGACCGGCGCACTGGTCGCCGCGGCCTGTTTCGTAGTTGGAAACGCCTGATGCTCGCGATTAGCCCTATGTCCGAACTGCGCGAAAACGGTTGCGGCGAATGGCCGGGCCGCGCTTTGCAACCTGTGCTGCGGCCCTGATCCGATGCGCGTTGCGATGTTCGAACCCGAAATTGCCGGTAATGTTGGCGCAGTGATGCGGCTTTGTGCCTGTTTGGGCGCACGCCTCGATCTCATTGAACCAATGGGGTTCGTGTGGGATGACCGCCGCGTGCGCCGCGCGGCGATGGATTACATCGATCACGTCGAAGTGGTGCGGCATGCAGGCTTCGAGCGGTTTCGCGAAACTCTGGGCGAGGGGCGTTTGGTTCTGTTCACCACCAAGGCGGGCCAGTCGGCTTACGACTACACCTATTCCCCCGAAGACGTGCTGCTGTTCGGCAAGGAAAGCACGGGCGTTCCCGACCATGAGGCCGAAGCGAGCGACGCGAAAGTGCGCTTGCCGATGCGCGCCGAGGTCCGCTCGCTCAATGTCGCGACCAGCGCGGCGATCGCATTGGCGGAGGCGCTGCGGCAGACCGGCACGCTACCGCGCCAGCGTCCCGCAGTGGACAAGTAGGCGCAGCCGGGCACCCGAAACTTGAGCGACTCGGCAGGGGTTTCTTAACCTTGCCGCCATGACCGACACCTTCGTCGCCCTGTCCGATCCCACCCGCCGGTTGCTACTCGACCGGCTGAGCGAGGAGGGCGGGCTGACCTTGTCGGAACTATCCGAAGACCTGCCGATGACACGTCAGGCGGTGTCGAAGCACCTCGCCGTGCTCGAGGCGGCCGAACTGGTCGCCTCCGAGCGCGACGGGCGCTGCAAGCGGCATTATCTCAACCCGGTACCGCTCGCGAAGATGGCCCGGCGTTGGCTGGGCCGTTTCGAGGAGGTTCCGCTGGCGGCGATGTCGGGCTTTCACGGCGCTGCGAGCGGGAGACACGCGACGCGAACATAGGCTCGCGCAGGATCGGCTCATTCATAGCTCACCACCTCGAATTCGATCCCGTCCCAGTCTAAAAAATAGAACCGTCGGCCCGGCTCGTAATCGTAATGGCCGAAGGGTTCGAGGCCATGTGCGGTGACGACCTTTTCCGCTGCATCGAGATCGTCGACGGTAAAGGCGACGTGATTAAGCGGCTGGCCCTTGCGATAATCGCCCTTCACATGCTCGCCCGTGTAGAGAGCGATGTAGTCGTGAGCTTCGCCGACATGGATCGTCCGCCCGCCTAGCTGCGACCGGCCGCGCCAGCGTTCTCTCCAGCCGAGTAAGTCCTTGAACAGCGCGGCGCTGCGATCGGGATCGGTCACCGATATATTGGCGTGTTCGAGGCGTCCTGTAACCATCGTGCATCTCCTTGTCCGGGGCGGGGTGCCGAGAACCGGCCAACCGCCCGCATTTGCGATGCCCGAACTTATGCAACTTCAACTTCACTTGAGGTCAAGCTTCAAAAGCCCTATCAGTGAAATCGATGAACTCGAACGACCTTCTCAGTATCGGCGATCTCGCGCGCCGTACCGGCCTCTCGACCTCGGCCATCCGCTTTTACGAGGACAAGGGGCTTATCCAGGCACACCGCACCGCAGGCAACCAGCGCCGCTTCCTGCGCAGCGATATCAGGCGGCTAAGTTTCATCCTCATCGTGCAAAAGCTCGGGCTTTCGCTGGAGGAGATCGGCGATCACCTGCGCAGCCTGCCGCAAGGGCGCACCCCGTCGAGTTTCGACTGGTGGAAGATCAGCGAGGCGATCCGCGAAAGCCTCGACCGGCGGATCGAGCAGTTGCAGGCCCTGCGCGACAATCTCGACGGCTGTATCGGCTGCGGCTGCCTGAGCCTGAAGACCTGCAAGCTCTACAACCCCGACGATATCGCTGCCGAAGGCGGG
>CAMYIQ010000318.1 GCA_947258465.1 uncultured Erythrobacter sp. | reverse complement strand
ATTGGGCGCGCCGAGAACGGCGACGACGCCGCATTTGGTTTGCGTATCACTCACCCGAATTTCTCCATGAATTTGCGTGCCGCTTCCTTTTCGGCTTCCTGTTTGCTGCCCGCGCTGCCTTCCGCCTGGCCGACCTTGTGCACACTGACCCGCACGGTAAAGCGCGCCGCATGGTCGGGGCCGGATCGGTCGATCAGCTCGTATTCGGGCGGCTTGCGCTGATTGCCCGCGGCCCATTCCTGCAGCGCGCTCTTGGGATGTTTCGACTTACCGGCGCCGCTCTCGAGCGCGGGGCGCCATAGCAGGCGGACGAGGTCGCGCGAGGCGTCGAATCCATTGTCGAGAAATTCCGCGCCCAGCATCGCTTCCATCACATCGCCGAGAATGTTGTCGCTATCGCGGCCACCGTCGCTGCTGGCCTGCTTGGAAATGCGGATATGCGGACCCAGGCCGACACCGCGTGCAATGGTCGCGCACATTGCGCGGCTGACGATTGCATTGAGACGCTGGGCGAGCTTGCCCTCCGGCGCATCGCTTTGCGCATAGAGCCAGTCGGCAATGGACAGGCCGAGCACACGGTCGCCGAGGAATTCCAGCCGTTCGTAGTCGCGCTTTTCGCCCATGCTCCCATGCGTGAGAGCGGCGAACCACAGCGCCTCGTCTTTCACGGTGAAGCCGGTCTTGGCCAGCCATTCGCGCGTTTCGGCGGGAAGCTCGCTCATATGTCGTTCCCGATCCGGTCCCAGCGTGCGGCGGTGAACCAGGTCCAGGGTAGCAGCCACTGCGCGCTGCCATCGGTGGACCACAGCACACGGCTGGCGCGGCCGACCAGCAGGTCTGCATCCACCAGACCCACGCCGCCATCGGGCACGGGCGGAAAGCGGCTGTCGAGCGAATTGTCGCGATTGTCGCCCATCATGAAAAGCTGACCCTCGGGAACGATGACGGGGTCGAAATTATCGGGATCGATACGCAGCGGCTGGCCGCGCGAATTGGTGACGAAACCGCCCGCGCCATCGGTAAGCAACCGCGCCCCGGCCGGGCCGAAGTCGATAGTCATGTAGCTTCTTCCCGAAGGCAGTGTTTCGCGGAACTGGCGATAACGGCAAGTGCTGCCGTCGACGATCACGCCGCCGTTGCGGCGGCAGCCGGTGTTCACGCTCATCGGGATATCGGCATAGCCCGCCGCCTCCTTGGGCAGTGGCTCGCCGTTGAGGAACACCACGCCATCGCGGGTGGCGATCGTATCGCCGGGCAGGCCGATCACGCGTTTCACGTAATCCGCGCCGGTCACCGGATGCTTGAAGATCGCAACGTCACCGCGCTCGGGCAGGTCGGCGAAAAGGCGCCCCTTCCACAAGGGGATTTCGCCCGGCAGCGAGAGGTTGGAATAGCCATAGGGCCATTTGGCCGCGACGAGGTAGTCGCCATTGCGCAGGTTCGGCAACATGGACTCGCTGGGAATGGTGAAGGGCGAAAAAATGAAGCTGCGGAAAATCAGCACCGCGATCACCAGCTTGGCGACGAACCACAGGAAACTGCCGAGCGTTTCCTTTTCCGGTTCGTCCTTGGCGGGTGCGGGGCTTGAATTCGTATCCAGCGCTTGCTCTGTCATGCGGGGTTCTCAATCATCGCCGAAGTCCCTAGTCGCGCACCTGCGCACACGAAAGGATTTTTGAGACATGACTTCTTCCGCCGCGATCTGGGACAAGCTCGAAAACCTGCCGCGCCCGACGCTGGGCGAACTGTTCAGCGCGGTGCGCGACGGCGGCGAGGGCGCGGACGAGCCGGGCGGCACGGACCGCGTGGCGATGCTCTCGGGCCGGATCGAGCTGGAAGAAGGCGGCATATTGTTCGATTGGTCGAAGACGCATCTCGACCGCGCGGTAATCGCGGCGTTCGAAGAGCTGGTCGAAGCGATGGATTTTTCCGGCATGCGCGCCAAGCTGTTCGGCGGCGAGGTGGTCAACCCGACCGAAGGCCGCGCTGCCGATCACGCCACTTTGCGCGGCACGGGTGACGAGGCCAAGGTCGAGGAAGCGATGGCGCTGATCGACCGCATGGGCATGCTGGTGGACGCGATCCACCAGGGCGCGCTGGGCGAGATCGAGCATCTGATCCATATCGGCATCGGCGGCAGTGCGCTCGGCCCGGCGCTGGGCGTCGATGCGCTCAGCCGCGATCTCTCCTATTTCGACGTTCATGTCGTCTCCAACATCGACGGCGTGGCGCTCGAGGCAGCCTTTGCCAAATGCGTTCCGGCCAAGACGCTGATCGCGGTTGCGAGCAAAACCTTCACCACGATCGAAACCATGACCAACGCCCAGTCGGCGCTCAAATGGCTTGCCGACAATGGCGTGTCCGATCCGGGTGGGCGCGTTATCGCGCTTACCGCCAATCCCGAAGGCGCCGTCGAATGGGGCGTCGATGAAACCCGCATTCTACCCTTCCAGGAAAGCGTCGGCGGGCGCTATTCGATCTGGTCGAGCATTGGTTTCCCCATCGCGATGGCCGTGGGGATGGACGATTTCCGTGCCATGCTCGGCGGAGCCAAGGCGGTGGACGAACACTTCCGCGACACCGATGGCGCGGCGAATCTGGTGCTGCGGGCGGCCTTTGCCGATCTCTACTATGCTCGCGTGCGCGGCTGCCAGACGCGCGCCGTATTCGCCTATGACGAACGTCTCGGCCTGTTCCCCGACTACCTTCAGCAACTCGAAATGGAGAGCAACGGCAAGCGCGTCACCGCCGACATGCAGCCGGTCGACGGCCCGACCGCGCCGATCACCTGGGGCGGCGTGGGCACCGATGCGCAGCACGCAGTGTTCCAGCTTCTCCATCAGGGTACGCATCTGGTGCCGGTCGATTTCATCGCCAGCATCGCGCCGGGCGACGAGCTTGATCCCGCGCACCACCGCATCCTGCTGATGAACTGCTTCGCCCAAGGCGCCGCGCTGATGGCGGGGAAGGCGGGAGAGGACCCCGCGCGCAACTATCCCGGCGACCGTCCCAGCGCGACGATCCTGTGCGACGATCTCGACGCTGCGGCGCTGGGCGCGCTGATCGCGTTCCACGAACACCGCGTGTTCGCCAATGCCGCACTGATGGGCATCAACCCCTTCGACCAGTTCGGCGTCGAACTGGGCAAGGCGATGGCCAAGGCGATCGAGAAGGGCGGCGAAGAGTTCGATGCGAGCACCGAAGCGCTGCTGGGGGCATCCGGCATTTCGCGATAAACGCGCGAGGTACAGCGGAACCTTCCATACCGGGAACGGCTTGAGATGCTGTGCCCCGCGGGGGAGGGAAAGATGACCGACGGTTTCCCCACCCCTCACATGCGCATTCTCGCCTTGGATCGCGCTTGCAGAGTGCGCGCTCGTCTTGGTGGTAGCCAACTCCGCGCGTTCCATCCTGCGCCGCTAGACGTTCCGCTCATCGCCCCGACGCAACGAGGCCGACCTTCGCACCGCAAAAGCAGGGTGGTGACGGCACTCTATCGCCGATTCGCTACGGCACACGGCAGCACCTTCAGGATCGACAGTCAGCGCGATCGTGTGCCCCGGCATTGACATTTTGCGCTGCAACATCCATTTGGCGCGCATCGAGACGCCCGCCAGCGTGAAGCGGCGGTAGCGAGACAGCTACACAGCCCCGGCAGCGTTTCGGTCCTTTTCCCAAGACTTCCCTTTTCACGCGGGTGGTTACAACCTCCGCGACCGCGCCCGGATTCCGTCTATGGAACCGGAAAGCGCGCCGCATAATATGCGAGCTCAATACGCAATCATGACGACCACTTTCGACCAACTCGGGCTGTCGCAGCCCGTGCTCCAAGCCCTCGACATGAAGGGCTACACCGAACCCACGCCGATCCAGGCGCAGGCGATACCGGCCGTGCTCGAAGGGCGCGACCTGATGGGTATCGCGCAAACCGGCACCGGCAAGACCGCCGCTTTCATGCTGCCCAGCATCGACCGGCTGCGCGAGGCCGACAGGCAGACGCCCTTCAAGTCCTGCCGCATGCTGGTGCTCGCCCCGACGCGCGAGCTGGCGGGACAGATCGCCCAGAATGCCAAGGAATATGGCGCGCTGGCGGGCCTCAAAGTGCATTCGATCGTCGGCGGCACTTCGGTCAACAAGGACCGCAACAAGCTCCATCGCGGGACCGACATCCTCGTCGCCACGCCCGGCCGCCTGCTCGACCTGATCGACCAGAAGGCCTTCACCCTCGACAAGGTCGAAGTGCTGGTGCTCGACGAGGCCGACCAGATGCTCGATCTCGGCTTCATCCACGCGCTGCGCCGGATCAGCCAGCTCGTGCCCGACGACCGCCAGACGCTGTTCTTTTCCGCCACCATGCCCAAGCAGATCCAGGAACTCGTCGGCAAATATTGCCGCAATCCGGTCAAGGTTTCGGTGACCCCCGAAAGCACCACTGCCGAGCGGATCGACCAGTATCTCTTCATGGTCCAGCAGGACGAAAAGCAGACGCTGCTGGAAATGATCCTGTCCGAACGGCACCCGGTGCCCGGCAAGTTCGAACGCGTGCTGATTTTCGCGCGCACCAAGCATGGCTGCGACCGGATCGTGAAGAAGCTCAGCCAGAGCGGTATTCCGGCCAACGCGATCCATGGCAACAAATCCCAGCCGCAGCGCGAACGCGCGCTTGGCGAGTTCCGTAGCGCCAAAACCCCGATCCTGATCGCGACCGATGTGGCCGCGCGCGGGATCGATATTCCCGGCGTTAGCCACGTGCTCAACTACGAATTGCCCAATGTGCCCGAACAATATGTCCACCGCATCGGCCGCACGGCACGCGCGGGCAAGGATGGCATCGCGATTGCCTTCTGCGCCGAGGACGAGCGCGATTATCTGAAGGATATCCGTAAGAAGACCGACGCCGAATTCGAACGCCTGCCACTGCCCGACAATTTCCGTGCGGTGGTGGAAGGCGTCGGACCGACCAAGCGTGCGGCGCCGGGCCAGCGCATGGCCAAACCCAAGGTTCGCCCCACCGGCGATGCCGCGGCGCGCCGGTCCAAGCCCAAGAACAAGCACCCCAACCGCGCCGGTGCGCCCAAACGCGACGGTGCACCCGGCGGCAAGCCCGCCGGCAGCCGCCCGT
>CAMYIQ010000317.1 GCA_947258465.1 uncultured Erythrobacter sp. | reverse complement strand
GACAAGCCCAAGGAAGAACAGTGCGAGGGGTTCACCCTCGACGAGTTCGCCCGGCTCGATTTGAGCCGGATGGATTTCAGCGAGGTCTATGCCGAGTTCACCGATGCCGCGCGGCTGCCCGACGAACTCGAGACCAGCATCCTCATCCAGCAGAAGATCGACGACTATTACGCAAGGGGCGGCCAATGACCCATCTCTATCTCCTCACCGCGCTTGCGCTTGGCTTCGCTGCGCTCCCCGCCGCTCCGGCCCTGGCCCAGGAAAGGCAGGAAACTGCATCGACCACCGCGGCTGACGCGCTCTACTGCGAAGAGCGCAGGCTCGGCTACTGGTTCTACTGCGTCAAACCTGTGCCCGCGGAGGAACCGCAAGCGCCTGAAATCGAGCCGGTCGCGGCGACGCAGGAACTCGATGCGATCACCGCCGAGCTACGCGAGTTGAAGGCCCGCGCGATCGTCTATCCCACCGAAGCGAATGTGGCGGCCTATATCCGCCTCCAGCGCGCGCAGCTCGATCGCGCCTCGCTCTTCTCCGATGTCTGGCAGCGCGCGATCTGGCAGGACCCCGAACTCGACTACACGCTCGAGCGGCCGGTCGGCGCGCTCGCAAAGAAACAGTGGCAGGATGCCCGCAGCGCCGAGCGCGACAGCGTGATGGCGCGGCTCTCGCAGCGCTACGGCCTGTTCTATTTCTACAGCTCGACCTGCGCACCCTGCGAAGTGATGAGCCCGATCGTCAAGGGCGTCGCCGAGCGCTGGCGCATCACCGTGCGCGCGATCTCGACCGATGGCGGACCCTCGCGCCATTTCCCGGACTACAAGGTCGAGACCAACCAGCGCGCCAGGCTCGGCCTCGAAGGCAAGGCCACGCCGGCGCTCGTGCTGTGGGACAGCGTGACCAAGCGACCGATCCCGATCGGTTACGGCGTGCTCTCGGCCGACGAACTCCAGGACCGCATCTACCTCCTCACCTCGAAGGAAGCCGGACATGATTACTAGCATTCGCAATGCGGCGCTGACCCTCGCCGCCGCCAGCATGATCGCTTCCCCGCTTGCCGCCAACGTTGGCGACAGCATGGACCGCTTCATGGACGACATGGGCGCGGCGGCCAATGTCACGGGTCCGACCGCCTTCGAAGGCCAGTCGGCAGGCTATTACAGCCTCGGCAATGTCTGGACGCGCTTCCCCCAGAAGACGACTAGCATCGCCAATCTCCAGCTGCCGCGTGCCCGCGCTGGTTGCGGCGGTATCGATATCTTCGCCGGGTCCTTCTCCTTCATCAACGCAAGCGAGATGGTCGCGCTTCTGAAGGCGGTCGCGAACAACGCGGTCGGGTTCGCCTTCAGCCTCGCGATCGATACCGTTTGCCCCGAGTGCAACAAGATCATGCAGGAGTTCAGCCAGAAGGCGCAACTCATGAACAACCTCTCGATCAACTCCTGCGAAATGGCGCAGGGGCTGGTCGGCGGCCTGTGGCCCAAGGGTGATTTGGCCGACAAGGCGATCTGCGAAGCAATCGGCAATTCGGAAGGCATCTTCACCGACTATGCCGCGGCCAAGCACGGCTGCGGCACGCGCGGGCAGCGCGCCTCGACCAATGAAGGCGCCGGTGCCGATTACGCCGACGTCAATCCCGGCGTAGCCCGCAACTACACCTGGCACGTCCTCAAGAAGAGCGCCTTTTTCAACCCCGGTGGCACTTTCGACCGCGAGCTTGCCGAATACGCCATGACGCTCATCGGCACGGTGATCTACGTGCCGCCCAAGGACGATGAGGCAGGCAAGTTCGTGCCATTTGCAGGCGATGCGTCGTCCACCCTGGTGAGCGCGCTGCTCGACGGGACGCAGGGCCAGACGGTCAGGGTGTTCCGCTGCGACGAGACCGATCTTTGCCTCAATCCGACCTTCGAACAGATGAGCCTTGCCAACGCCAAGGCGATCCGCCCGCGCGTCGCGCTGCTGATCGGCAACATGGTCGATGCGATCCGCGCCGACACCGCGATCGGCAATGCCGAGAAGGAACTGCTGCAAGTAGCCTCGGTCCCCTTGTACAAGATCCTCACCGTCCAGGCCGCCTATGGGCGCGGCATGCCGACCGATGATCGCGACACGCTCGCCGAGATCGCCAGCATCGACCTCCTCTATGCGATCCTCGACCGGATCGTGTCCGAAGCCGGGCGCTCGATGGCAAGCTTCATCGCCGCCGACGAAGCCAAGCTCGCGATCTGGCGCGGCCAGGTCGCCGAGGTTCGCACTGGCCTCGTCCAGCGGCAGGCGACCGGACAGGCCAAGGTCTCGGCGATCATGCAGATCATCGAGAAGACCGCGATGATCGAGAACGCGCTCGCCGCCTCGATGTCGCCTTCGATGTCCGCCGCGCTCGACTGGTCGCGTGGACTGCAGTCGCGCTCGATCGTCCCCTGAGGCGCGCATGGTCGAGATCTTCACCACCGGCGGCGGCGAGTACATCGTCAATGTCCTCAACGCCGTCGCCGCATGGACCGGTGCGGGCGGCTACAAAAGCCTGATCCAGGTCGCGCTGGTAATGGGGTTCGCGCTTGCGGTGATCGTGGTGGCGTTCAACCAGGACTGGCGAGCGTGGCTCAACTGGTTCCTCGGCGCGACGCTCATCTACATGTGCCTGATGGTGCCGCGCATGGATGTGCAGGTCACCGATCGCGTCAATCCGAGCCTTGCTCCGGCCACTGTTGCGAACGTCCCGCTGGGCCTCGCGCTGATGGCAAGCTTCACCAGCCAGGCTGGAGACTACCTCACGCGCTCGGCCGAGACCGTGTTCGGGCTTCCCGACGATCTCAATTATTCGAAGAACGGCATGATCTACGGCGCGCGCCTGCTCGAAGCGACACGCTCGCTGCGCATCGCCGATCCTGAGTTCGCCGCCAATTTCGACGAACACGTTCGCCAATGCGTTTTCTACGATCTGCTGCTCGGTCGCTACTCGATGAAGGAATTTTCCGAGAGCAATGACATCTGGGCGACCATTGCGCCCGGGAGCGCGGCACGCGCGCAGAAGTTCCTCACCCGCGAAGCCGATGACAGGGTTTCCGCCTCGATCGTCACCTGCCGCGAGGCCTACACCGCGCTCTCGAACCAGTGGGCGGGGATGATCGACGACATGACGCTCGTTGCCGGCCGCCAGCTCTACCCTAAGCAAACCGAAGCGCTCGCCAAGGCCAAGCTCATCGCCGATCTGCCGGTGGCTTACCAATATCTTACCGGGGTCTCGAAGGACGCGAGCAGCATTTTTCGCCAGGTCTTGACCATCAACGCGATGAACCAGGCAATGCACGGCTTTGCCGGAGCAAGCGGCGCATCGAGCGTCGATGTATTCGCGCAGACCCGCGCCGATATCCAGACCGAGCGAACGTATTCCTCGATCGCGCACAATGCGATGAAATGGGTGCCGATCCTCAATGTCGTGCTGACCGTGGTCTTCTACGCGCTTTTCCCGGTACTCTTCCCGCTGTTCCTGATGCCGCGGACCGGTCCGATCGCGCTGCGCGGCTATGTCACGGGCTTCTTCTACCTCGCCGCCTGGGGGCCGCTGTTCGTCATCCTCCACATGATCCTGATGCTTAAAGGCGCGGGCGATGTCGCCGCTGCGGGCGGTGCAAGCGGGCTCACGCTCGCGACCTTCTCCGGCATGACCGACGTCAACAATGATATCGGTATCCTTGCCGGCTATCTTGTCGCCTCGATCCCCTTCCTTGCGGGCGGCGTCGCGCGCGGGGCCATGGCGATCTCTGGACAGGCGACAAGCTACCTCAATCCGAGCCAGAACGCGGCCGAGGAAGCCGCACGCGAGGCGAGCACGGGCAATCTCTCGCTTGGCAACACCAGCCTTGAGAACTCGAACGTCTTCTCGCGCCAGTTTGCCCAGGCGAGCCTTGCACCAAACATCGCCTATGGCGCAGCGCAGTCGCGCGGCTTTGCCGACAACGGCACGCAAACGACCAGCTTCCCGCAAGCCGAGTTCGCGACCGTGCCGACCTCGAGCTACCCATTTACACCGACGCTTGGGCAGGACTTCTCGAGCAGGCTCGCGACCATGGCGAGCCAGAGCCGCGGCCAAAGCGAGACCTTTTCCAACCTTGCCCAGCAATCGACCAGCTCGGCGGTCACCCGCTTCAGCGAACTGCGCGATGCCTACACCCGCTCGCGCTCGAACGAGAGTGTCAGTGGGGTCTCGACCAGCGACAGCATCGGCAGCGCCTTCAGCGAAGTCGACAACGCTTCGAAGACACTCCAGCAGCAATTCGGGCTGTCGCGCCGTGCCGCCGACGACATCACCGTCTCGTGGTTCTTGAATGGGGATGCCGGTCTTGGGGTCAAAGGAGAACGAGGTTCGGTCAAGGGTACCCTTGGGTTGAAAGGTGGCCGGAACCAGACCTGGACTGACAGTGATATCGGGATCGCCTCCGAGGACCGCTCACGCATCATGGGTGCGCTGCGTCAGATCTCGGACAGTCGCAGCTGGTCGAGCACGCGCGAGGGTTTCCTGCGCGAGACGAGCTCAAGCTCCGAAGCGCTGGTTTCGAGCAGTTCGGCCGGCATCACCACGTCGATCACCGAAGCGCAGAGCTATACCCGCGAATCACGCCGCGCCGAGGAAATAGCCAGCCGCCTTGAGAACCAGGCAAGCTGGTACGAAAGTGCCAATGTCGCAGGCACGCTCACTCTCAGCCAGGCCTATCGCGAATGGGGCATGGCCGAGATCGACGCCAATCGGGATTACTACGGGCCAGTGCGCTTCGACGACATCGACTTCCAGATGAGTGCGCGAGGCCAGCAGCTCCAGGTGCGGTTCGTCGAAAGCTATGCGGACCAGCTCAACGCCGATATCGCGGACGACCTGGTTCTGCCGCCCTTTGCGCCCGTCGCTCGACCCGCGGTGGAGAGCGCAGATGGTGTCCGGGGATCGGTACGGCTTGGCGGGGTACAAGGAAGCCTAGGTGAACCTTCTAGCGAGCGCGAGGAAATCGCCCGAGATGTCGATCGGGTCCAGCAACAAGGGGAACGGCGGGTCGGGACCGTGAAAGGATACCTCGACGGCAAGACCCGCGATGCCAAGGGAGCCTCGGCCGAAGCGGCCGACGATGTGAAGGAATGGTAGCTCAGATCATACCATCGTAGATGATCACATAGATCACAAAGGCGAGGAAAAGGACGCTGAACAGGATCAAGCCAACCTTGCCCCACGGATCTGCCCAGGTCTTCTTCCAGGTGTAGGAAGTAAGTCGGTTCTCGGCGATGGCCCGGTCGACTTCGCGAAAGCCTTCCCAGTCCTGCTTGCCGCCGGTGGGAGTATTGTCTGGATCGCTCATTGCTCATTCTCCTTCAGGAGCAAACCTGCACCCTCCCCTCTGGGCTGCCACTCGCGTTGCCGCGAAAATAGCTGAAAACCATTGGGAAAGCGAGCACGGTGTCTTGGCTTGAAGGTCCAGAAATGAAAGAAGGCGGAATGTCCAGGAAGGCGCCCCGCGATAATCTTGTCGAATTCCGGACCCGACGTGACCGGGGCACGGGAGCCGGACGCAGAAGCCTCGTTCTTCTTGGAGCTGGCGGTCTGCTCGTCGGCATTCTTGGAGGCCTGGTGGGTATTTATTGGCCATTTGGATCGGCGAGCGCCGAAGCGCGAACCACACACAGCTTTTCGGTTTGCGGCATGGTCAGGCGGACGTGCGTTGTAGATGGCGACACGATCTGGCTCGAAGGCGTGAAGATCAGGATCGCGGATATCGACACGCCGGAGATCTCGCAGCCCAGATGCGATAACGAATACGCCCTCGGCATCAAGGCACGCGACCGGCTCGTTGCATTGCTCAATGAAGGTGAATTCACTCTCTGGCCCATCGGCGATCGCGACGAAGATCAGTACGGTCGCAAATTGCGTGTTGTCATCCGCCAGGGTCGTTCGATTGGCGACCAGCTGGTTGCGGAAGGATTGGCACGAACCTGGACCGGCAGAAAGGAGCCATGGTGCTGATGCGCGACTGGCGAAGCGATGAAGAGCGGGCACGTGACGATGCCAACGCGTGGAAACTCGAACTTGAGGCTGTGCTGATCGGCGCTGGCCTGCTTCTGATCTATGCCACCACGTTCGGCTCGCTGTTTTGACCCTCACCCGCGACCAGGAACTGTGGGGCATGGCACTGTGGGTCGAAAAGCAACACGGCAAGAACGGCGCTGCCTTCATTGACGACAAGATCGGGCAATTGAGCCGCGCGAAGGACAACCAGGGGGTTGCACTTTGGCAGGACGTGGCCCGCCGGTTGGAGCAGCTGACACTGCGCCGCCGTCCTTCATGACCAGCGGCCTGTCGAAAGAATCGAGATAGGCTTCGAGCCTTTCGATGGTTCTGCGGCGCGGCCTGCGCCCCATCCGGAGGTCGAGTACGAATCGCGGATCGCCAACCGCGCGCCGTCCAAAGCGCGTTGCCGAAATATGATGATCTTTCAGATGCTTTTCGATCCGTTCTAGCAAGGTCATGTCCCATTCGCTCCGACTCGCAAATCCCTTGTGTTCTTGTTATGTTCTTAGTAGGATGGCATCCGCGAGTCTAGGAAAATTCCTACGATCAAGATTCGAAGGACAGGCGAAATGGAACATGTGAGGGAAGAGCTCGACCGGCTGATCCTCAAAGGCGGATATGGCTACGCTTCGATATCGCGGCTGCTCGGCCGCAACCCTGCCTATGTGCAGCAATTCATCAAGCGCGGCTCACCGCGAAAGCTTGATGATGAGGACCGAAAGACGCTTGCCTGCTTCTTTGGCGTCGACGAGCAATTAATTGGTGGTCCCGCCAATCCGGTCACCGACGGAATGGTCGAGATCCCCGTTCTCGATGTCGAGGCATCAGCTGGCTTCGGCGCGGTGGCTGCCAGTGAGACTGCACACACCCGGTTTGGGTTCGACGAGCGCTGGCTGCGGCATCTGACGTCCGCGAAGAGCGCGAGCCTGTCTATCGTTGGGGTCAAAGGTGACTCTATGGAACCCACTCTGAGCGATGGTGACGAGGTTCTGGTCGATGCATCAGATCATGGCTCGCGGCTGCGCGATGGGATCTACGTCCTTCGCTCTGATGATGCTCTCGTCGTGAAGCGGATTGCGATCAAGCCAGGTGGCCGGCAGATCACCATTGCCAGTGACAATCCGGCCTACCCGACCTGGCACGACATGGATCGATCTGAGGTGCACGTAGTGGGCCGCGTCATCTGGTTTGGCCGAGCATTGTAGCGGCAAGACGGGGCCTCTTGCGGGCTTTTGGAGCATAGCAAGCGGACATCATGGAAGCAGTTCGTTTGGGGGCATCCACAAGTTTTCCGCCACCGCTGTTTGGTCATCTCTTTTCTGGAGATATCAAGGCTATTGATTCCCCCAAAGAATTCGAAGGCCGGACCCAAATAAGCGATGCAGTTGGCAATAGTCATAAGTACTGACTCAATCGCGACGCGTTTTTCCGTGCTGGTCAAGCTATGCGAACGGCAGTCTACTGCAGCCTCGACATGATTAACGCTCTCGCCCTCAATCTCATCGCTACCGTCATGAACTGGGACAATGAGCGCGCTACCGCCGAATATGCGTGGCTACGGCTTATGTCGTCGATGAAGTATGATGGCTACTCGGACTTCCGCGCCGGCGTGAGGTTTCTCGAGAGCCTTGTATCCTGGCTGCGACAGTTCGAGCAGCAAGACCGAGAGGCAGCGTACGCTTTCGTACAGGAGCGGATGGTATATATCTCGACCGCCGAGATGCAGCGCATAATCGAGAACTTCATCCCTGAGACCGTGACGCCATACTTGCGCAAGGCTGTGGCCGCCGAGCTTGGAATCAAACCATACGAGGTGTGGCGGACGCAGGCCGGCGCCAAGGCCTTTCTTGAGCATCAGCGCCGTTGCCTCTTTGTGGGGCTGAGCGACGGGAGCCGCATCGACGTACTTCGGCGCGCGAACTCAGGCCGACTGTCGCAGGAGCAGGTCGTACCGATGCTGAACGTCGACAACGAGAAATGGAAGGGCCTTGGCAAGGATCTTCGCGGTGAACTTGGCGACGACGCCCGCTTCCAGGATGTCTACCTCATCGACGATTTCACTGCTTCAGGAACGACCTTCATCCGCTTCCCGGATGGCGAGCCGAAGGGCAAGCTCGCGAAGTTCGAGCAAAACGCCCAAGAGGCGCGCAAGGCGCTGAAGGACGATTTCCCGCTCGCTGACGGCTATACGTTGCATATCCACCACTACGTCTCGACCGCTCAGGCCTGCCAAGCGCTGGAAGGGCGCGTCGCCGAGGCAGGTGAGAAGCTGACAGACCCCAGCTTCGGCGAAGCCCACATTACGGAAGGAATGCGGTTACCTGCCGTTCTTCCGATCGGGACGAGTGGCACAGAAGACGCCATGGTCGCCGTCGCCCCGTCGGACGAACCCTATTTCGGCCTCTGCGGAACCTACTACGACCACAACCTCTTTGAGCGGCTCGAGAAGCACTGCAAGGAGGCAGGACAAGTTGACATGAGGTATGGCTACGCAAATTGCGCTTTACCGCTGGTTCTCGAGCACAACACGCCCAACAATTCAATTCCGATCCTCTGGGCGGAGACTCAGGGCAAGCTCGGCCACCCGATGCGCCCCCTGTTTCGACGGCGCGATAGACACGGATAACGACGATGGCGAACCCCTTTCTGCGCCGCGCGACCGAATACGTCCGTGATGACGCCTCATTCCTGTCAATCGTGAGCCCCACACCGCTCACAACTTTTCTCGCGAAGAGCCAGCACAAGGACGACGTGTTCGAAGTGCCGGTGCGTATCATCGGGTCGCCTGGTAGCGGCAAGACCATGCTGGCGACTCTCGCTGAATTTAAGATGGTCGAGGCAATTCTCAAGGACCTGTCCAACCCCACCAACCGCACACTTGCCGCTGCGCTAGCGAAGGCGGGCTTTCTCGAGTCCGAGGTTCCTCGGGTCGCCGCCGTCCGGGTGCCTATGGAGTCCGAATATCGCGAATTTTGGGAGTTGCCCTACGAGCCGGCGGTTAGGACCAAGCTCGCCTTCTGGCTCGTCCAGGCGCGGGCGATGCTCGGTCTTATCAGGAACCTCACGGCAAACAGGACGCGCGGCCTGGACGGCATCCGGTTCGTGCCTCGCGCCGACTACGAGGCACATCTTGAGCAGATCGGCGGCCTTACCGCCGAAGGAGTGCGCGACAGGGCGCTCGCCGTCCAGCGCGCTATCTACTCCATCGGAGCCGGCCTGCGTCCGCCGAAACTCGCTGACCTACCGGAGGACGCGACTGCCCCCTACGCGCCGTTCGACGCGATCCAGCGCGTTAGCATCGACTGGCGGGGCAAAGAAATCGACGTCAGCCCCCTCGTAATGCTCGACGACGTTCACGCGCTGCATCACGATCAGCTCGAGGCAATGTTCGAAACGCTGTCGCACCGCGAGATGCGTTTCGGCCGTTGGATGATGATGCGCCTCGACGCGCTTAGCCCCGGTGCCGTCCTTCGCTCTCCCGGCGCCCAACCGTCGCACGGCCGCACGACCGGACGCGACTTTGTTGATATCCGCATGCAGGTCAACGAAGAAGGAAAGAAGGGTGCCGCTCGCTCGCAATTCCGCACTATGGCGAAAGACATGGCCAAGCGCTACCTTCCGTTGGTCGAGACACTACGCAACAGAGGCGCGACCGACATCGAGCGGCTGCTCCCCTCCGAACCTCCCACTGTGTCCGCAGGCCAACTTCGCACGTTCGCCGAAAAAGTCGACCGGGAGCAGAGTAAGCTAGGCGTCAGTTCGGTGAGACGGGCAGAGATCGACCAGCTCGTCGCAGACTTCCTCGGTCGCTCGGCCTCCTACGACAACGGACCCGAAGTTGCGCTCGCGATGGTCCGCATCCTGATGCATCGATACGCTGTCCGCATCGCCCGGGCGGCGCCTTCGCTATTCGAAGAATTCGACCCCGACCCAAAGACCCCTCTAAAGGCCGATGCCGATGTCGCGCACGGCGCAAGGCTACACCTGCACCACGAGCTCGGCCGCCCATTCCACTTCGGAATCGACGATATCTGCGACGCTAGCAACGAGAACGCCGAGGTTTTCCTGCAATACGCCGGCGAACTCGTGGCCAACATCGAGACCCGCGCAATCCGAAACGAGGAGTTGCCCCTCCCCTCAAGGGTTCAACAAAAGGTCCTTTCCGGCAAGGCACGCAAGATCATGGAAGGCTGGGCGTTCCCACAGGCCACCCGCGTGCGCTCTCTCGTCGATACGATCGCCAAGGATTGCTTGGCGGAGTCTCAACTACCAAACGCACCGCTTGGTGCCGGAGCCAACGCAGTGGCAATTCTTGAAGAGGAGATGCAGACCCTTCCTCTAGACGACGAACTGGGCGCAGTACTCAAGCACGCCATCGCCAACGGCGCCATAACAATCGAGCGGGAATACGGCCAAGGCGGAAAGCTTTGGGCGCTAATCGAATTGACCGGGACTGTCAGTCTCGTACACGGGCTGACCTATAATCGAGGGGGGTTCTTGCCGAAGCGAGTTGGCTACCTTCGCGAGGCCGCAGGCCTTACCGATGCGTGACCACTGGACCAACTGCATAACTAACTTCGACGATGATGTTGGCGTCTTTGTCGCCGACTATTTCGCCGACGAGAGCCGAAAGGTGCTACTGGTCGCGGCAGCAGGATTCGACCCGCGCTCGCGGCGTGTATCCAAGTTGCTCGCCGACACTCTGGGCGATCGCCTTAGCGCCTATTACATCCGCGAAGAGAGGCCAGGCGCCTCTGAAGAACTCATCACTCGCGCCGAGGCGAACGAGGCCGCTTTAAGGGAGATCGTGCCGGACTCGATGGTCTTTACGATACCTGTGTTCGCCGACGATGGCGCGCCGGTCGGAGGCGCGCGCTTGGTGACCATGATGGCGGAGAACCCGGTCGCCGAAGGTGTCACTGATGTTATCCTCGACCTCAGCGCACTATCGATCGGTGTAGGCTTCCCGGCGGCCAAGCTGCTCCTACTCGACTGCGAGGAGGGGAAGACCAGGACCTTCCACCTAATGATCGTCTCGAACCCCGAGTTAGACGACCGGATCACAAGCGTTCCCTCGGACCGGATCAGCCCGGTAAAGGGCTACGCGCCCGAAGTCGGCCTCAGCACCCTCGACGTGGCGCAAGTATGGATCCCGCAACTCGCACGCGGCCGCGCCTCCACCCTAACCCAAATCGATGCAGCCAGCGAGCGGTGGTATAAGATCTGTCCGGTCCTGCCATTCCCGTCACGCAATCCCCGCCGCGCAGACGATCTGCTCACCGAGTATCAGAACGAGCTCGCCAACGAATGGGAAATTGATCCCCGCGACATCGTGTACGCGTCGGAGCGCAACCCGCTCGACTGTTACCGCACGCTGTCAATGCTCAAGGAGCGGTTCGACCGGACGATGGAGGGAACTTACGAACCGCGCATGGTACTCTCTCCGATTGGCAGCAAAGTGCTCGCAGCCGGCGCGATGATGGCCGCGATCGAGCACGAGATGGCGGTCCAGTATGTCGAGACCGAGAGCTATAACTTCGCAAACGCGGAACCGTCTCCTGACGACCCGGCAGATATGATGGTCCACCTTGTTCTGTCAGGTCCGCTCTACGAAGGCTATTTGGCCAGAGAGGCCGGCGAGTGAACACGCCCATCTTCACCGAGAAACTCGACGCTCTAACGGCCACGCTCGACCTCATGGCCTCGTACGACGTCGGCGGCATCGCTACGGCGCTTGCGCGGGGATGCGACCGCCACGCGCTGGCGATAGGCTCGGGTGGGTCGGCCATCGCGGCGGAGTACTTGCTGCGTTGCCGTGACACGCTCGGCCTCGGACCGACTACCGTCGCAACTCCGATGCAAGGTGTCCTCGACCATCATCGACTTGACGCAACGGACGCTTGGATTTTCAGCGCTGGAGGCGACAATCCCGACGCATGTGCCATCGCTCAGGCGCTAACCGACCGGGAGGCCGCGACCATCAACCTTATTACACGTAACCCCCATGGTGCCGCCGCGGCCATAGTCACGCGGAGTGGTGGGACGGTCCACGCCTTACCCGTTGCCGACGCGAAGGATGGCTACCTCGCGACACATTCGGTCTTCGCCATGACTACAGCACTGCTGCTCGCAAGTCATTTTGTGTCGCGCGAACCTGACACAGTAAACGAGGCCTTGGGAAGAGTCGCCAGTCTGCTCCTTGCTTCGCGGGACGCTGGCAACCGGGACCTGCTTGTAAAGCGCTGGACACCGATCCGTGCGACCGACACAATAATCATTACCGCAGACTCGTCGCTTCGTCCGGTCGCCAGCCTCCTCGATACTTCCCTCTGGGAAGCTTCACTTTGTCAGGTCCAAACCACCGACTTCCGCAACTTCGCCCACGGACGGCACGCGTGGCTGCACCACCGCCCCGATAGTACCATCGTGCTTGCGCTCACCGCGATGAACTCCCGGATCGCATGGTCAGCCATCGAAACCGTCCTGCCCAAGAATGTCCG
>CAMYIQ010000316.1 GCA_947258465.1 uncultured Erythrobacter sp. | reverse complement strand
CTGGTCAGGGCCTCGTCGGCGACCTTTGCGGTGACCACCGGTTCGCCCAGCACGCTGGCGAAATCGCGCACGCGGCGCATCAGCCGCCCCGCGACACGCGGGGTCCCGCGCGAACGGCGGGCGATCTCGCGCGCACCGCCCTCGTCGATACCCATACCGAGCAGCCCCGCCCCTCGGGTGACGACCTTGAGCAGTTCGTCCTCGGTGTAGAAAGTCAGCCGCACCGGAATGCCGAAGCGATCGCGCAAGGGCGTGGTCAGCAAGCCCTGCCGCGTGGTCGCGCCGACCAGCGTGAAGGGCGGCAGGTCGATCCGCACGCTGCGCGCCGACGGCCCTTCGCCGATGATAATATCGAGCGCGCGGTCCTCCATCGCCGGATAGAGAATCTCCTCGACCACCGGATTGAGGCGGTGAATCTCGTCGATGAAGAGCACGTCGTTGGGCTCGAGATTGGTGAGCAGCGCGGCCAAATCGCCCGCCTTGGCAATGACCGGGCCGCTGGTGGCGCGGAAGCCGACGCCCAGTTCCTTCGAGACGATCTGCGCCAGCGTGGTCTTGCCGAGGCCGGGCGGGCCGAAGAACAGCACATGGTCCATCGCCTCGCCGCGCCCCTTTGCAGCCTCGACGAACACGCGCAAATTCTCGCGCGCCGCCTTCTGCCCGACGAACTCGGCAAGGCTCTTGGGCCGCAGCGCCGCATCCGGGTCTTCCGGCTGCCGCCCTGGCGAATGGAGGGGGACGGGATCAGTCATAATGCTGGATATCGCCATTCAGCCCGACCCAGGAATGCATCCGATCCTCATAAACCGAATACTCTGGTGGCGGGAAAGCGGGGTCTCCAAACGCGCCGACAGGAATGGCGATGACATCCGGCTGCGCGGCGACGACAAAAGAAAGCGTGGAGCCGCATCGCGGACAGAAACCATGAGTGATTTCATTCCCTTCATCGCCAGTCCGCGTCCAGCTTTGCGCGTCCCCGTTCACCGTCACGTCACCTACCGAAAAGCGGGCATGGGCCGCGAAGGGTGCACCGCTTCGCTTCTGGCACGCGAGGCAATGGCACACCGAAACGGCTACGGGTTCGCCCGATACCCGGGCGCTCAATTGCCCGCATTGGCAGCTCGCTGTCCGATCGCTCAAAACGGGTTCACCGTATAGCCACGCTGTTGCAGCAGGGCGTGCGCGGTCATGGCGGAGAGCGCCATTTCGACGCCGGGGATGAGGTCCGCCTGCGCGATACCATGCGCGACGGCGCTCTGGCCGCACAGGATCACGCGCACACCCTGGTCGAGAAGGTCGCGCACCAGGGCGTGGCTGGCGTTTACGCCGGACTTGCCCTGCGCCTCCCACGCCGATTCCTTGAGCAAATCGAGCGAAGCACCGCCATGGACCACGACCGCGACCTGAATATCCTCAGGATCGACTCCGGCGGCGTCGAGCATGTTGATGAAGCGCGCGGCGCTTTCGATATGGCGGTTGGCCTTACCCTCGCTCGCAGCCTCGCTGACGTCGAAACTGTGCTTGAACGCCGTGCCCGCCGACAGCTTTCCCACGCCCTCGACCGGCGCGTGAGGCCCGAAGTCCTTGAACACCGGCCCCGTCTCGAAGGCGCTCATATCCTGCGCGCTCGCCGCGGAAGCTACCAGTGCCGCCAAGGCCGCCGTCATCGCATATCGCAAAATTGCCACTCTCATCCCGCTGCCCTCTTCAATGCGACCCGGATGAGGTCGCCCTCGCCCGCATCCTCGCCCAGTTCGCCCTGTGCCGCAGCCACTGCGCGCGCGGCCACGGCGGGTTTGAAGCCGAGATTTTCGAGCGCGCTCACCGCATCGGCGCTGGCACTGCCTGCGGTGGTCACGGCGACACCCGCAGCGCCGACCATCCCGCCGCCCGGAAGCGCGCCGGCCTTATCCTGCAGCTCGTTGACGATCCGCCCCGCCAGTTTCGGACCGACGCCCTGCGCGCGCGCCACCATTGCGGCATCGCCCTGGGCGCAGGCCTGCTGCACCTCGCCCGTGGAGAGCGCCGAGAGGATCGCCAGCGCCACCTTGCTGCCCACGCCTTGAACCTGCGTCAGCAGGCGGAACCAGTCCCGCTCCGCCGCTTCGGCAAAGCCGAGCAGGCGCATGTCGTTTTCGGACACCTGCAGATCGGTATAGACGGTGCAGGCTTCGCCCACCTCGCCCAGCGCAGCAAGCGTCTTGGTCGAGCAGTGGACGAGATAGCCGACGCCCGACACATCGATCACCGCCCAGTCCGCGCCGGTTTCGTCGAGCAGTCCCTTGAGCTTTGCAATCATGGTTTGTTCCTGCCCGACATTGAACGACTTGACCAGTCCGGCGGCCGAATTATCGCCAGCACCTGCCCCCGGCGGGTCCGGGTGACAAAGGCGACACCCTGTCACCCCATAGATTCATGGCACAAATCCATGATTTCGCGGCATAATATAACTCGGGGTCCAGGGTTACACATGGCGGGCACCCCGCCCCCCCTTTCTCACTCCCCATTCCTATCGCAAATTTTCGACCATGTAGGAAAATCTCGGCTTCACCCCGCCCCAAAAAAGGCAAAGTGGACAGGCCTGACTGCTTGGGACAAGACAGGCGTATGAGCTGGAACACATTCGGACGCGCGCTGCGCTTTACCACCTGGGGCGAAAGCCACGGCCCCGCGATCGGCGCGGTGGTCGACGGGTGCCCGCCGGGGATCGCATTGTCCGAAAGCGACATCCAGCCCTTTCTCGATGCACGAAAGCCCGGACAGAACAAGTTCACCACCCAGCGCCAGGAACCGGATGCGGTCCGCATCCTGTCGGGCGTGTTCGAAGGCAAGACCACGGGCACGCCGATCAGCCTGCTGATCGAGAACACCGATCAGCGATCGAAGGACTATTCGGAAATCGCCAAATCCTATCGACCGGGCCATGCCGACTATGCCTATGACGCGAAATACGGCTTCCGCGACTATCGCGGCGGCGGGCGCAGCAGCGCGCGTGAAACCGCCATGCGCGTGGCGGCGGGCGCGGTGGCGAGGCTGGTCATCCCCGAGGTAAGCATCGTCGCCTATGTCGCGGAAATCGGCGGTGACCGGATCGATCCCGCGAATTTCGACCGCGAGGAAATCGCGCGCAATCCCTTCTGGTGCCCCGACGCAAAGGCCGCAAAACGCTGGGAAAAGCTGGTCGACGAGGCGCGAAAGGCCGGCTCGTCGCTCGGCGCAGTGGTAGAATGCCTGGCCGAGGGTGTGCCGGCGGGCTGGGGCGCACCCGTCTATGCCAAGCTCGATAGCGATCTGGCGGCGGGCATGATGAGCATCAATGCAGTCAAAGGGGTCGAGATCGGCGACGGTTTCGAGGCCGCGCGGCTGACCGGCGAACAGAACGCCGACCCGATGCGGCCCTCTTTAAACGATGGGGGTACTGACGGCCCGCGCTTCGAGGCCAATCACGCTGGCGGGATCGCGGGCGGTATCTCGACCGGCCAGCCGGTCACCTGCAGGGTGGCGTTCAAGCCGACCAGCTCGATCCTGACCCCGGTCGCCAGTGTAGATCGCGAAGGCAATGCCGCCGAGGTCCGCACCAAAGGCCGCCACGACCCGTGCGTGGGAATCCGCGGCACGCCGGTGGTGGAAGCGATGATGGCGCTGGTGCTTGCGGACCACAAGCTGCTCCACCGCGCGCAGTGCGGCTGACTGCCGGACGTCTGACCCGCGTCTGGCCCGGACTTTTCCTCGCGCGTTATTCCTGGGGTCTGGGCTGCGTGTAATCGACCGAATCGTCGCAGATACCGTCCGCTTCGCAATCGTTGATCCCGTCACCATCGATATCCCAGGTCGGGTGCATCGCCGGTTCGAGATATTCGGGGCAATAGGTCGCCCCATATTCCGCAGGCTCGAGACCGGCGGCTTCCGCTTCCTCTTCACTCGCATAGCGATTGCCTTCGCCATCGCAGAAGCTGATCTTGCGTTCCGCCACCGCAGTTTGCGAACCCGTCACCTGCTCTACTTGTGGCTCCGCGCCGTTCGGGTCGGCATCCTGGCCACCCTGCTCGCACGCGGCAAGGCCGCCCAGCGCCATGATCGCCATCGAAATTCCCAGTTTCCGCATCATCGAATTCCTTCCTTGCAAACGGGTCGCAGCCTTCGCGTGATCGTCGGCCCCCATGACAGGCACAACGACCGGCCGTTATTCGCGTTCCTCCATCGGCGGCTACGGGGCGACACCCCAGCAGGGCGATCAGCACGGGATGGAAAAACCCACGAACGCGTTTGGACGCAGAGCTTATCGAAGGTTCCATCGATTTGATCGATTATTTCGATCCTCGCAATCGCAACTTATCGCTTTTGTGCATCGCAACAAGTCCTATCTGACACTCATCAGTTTCAACCCGAACTACGGAGACATTTATGGGTATCATCGGAAGCGAGATTAAACCGTTCACCGCCACTGCGTTCCAGGCCGGCAAGGACTTCTTCGAAGTTACGGACGAAGACGTGAAGGGCAAGTGGGCCGTTTTCTTCTTCTATCCGGCCGACTTCACATTCGTCTGCCCGACCGAACTCGAAGACCTCGGCGAACATTACGAAATGCTCCAGAAGCTGGACGTCGAAGTCTATGGCGTGTCGACCGACACCCATTTCAGCCACAAGGCCTGGCATGACACCAGCGAGAAGATCGGCAAGCTGAACTTCCCGTTCCTGGGCGATCAGAACCACGTGCTGGCGCGCAATTTCGACGTGCTGCGTGAAGGCGCGGGCCTGGCCGATCGGGCGACCTTCGTCGTCGATCCCGATGGCGTCATCCAGCTTGTCGAACAGACCTGCGAAGGTGTCGGCCGCAATGCCAACGAACTCGTCCGCAAGATCCGCGCGGCCCAGTACGTCCGCAACAATCCCGGCCAGGTCTGCCCGGCCGCTTGGGAGGAAGGCGAAGACACGCTGGCTCCTTCGCTCGACCTTGTCGGCAAGATCTAAGCGTTAAGTCTGGCTACAGATCGGGCGCTTTAAGGGCGCCCGCATAAGAGCCCGAGTCCCTAACTCGGGTCGCTGGAAGGCCCGGGGCACCCCCCTCCCCCCTCGCCCCGGGCCTTTTCCGTCCCCAAGATTTTCGAACCCTTCGTCCCACCCGGAGCCCGGAGTCCGCCCATGCTCGACGCAACCATGACCCAGCAGCTCAAGACCTATCTCGCGAATCTGCGCGAACCGGTCGAACTGGTCGCCTCGCTCGGCGATGACGCCAAAAGCGCGCAGACGCGCGAATTGCTCGAGGAAGTCGCCGCGCTTCACGACCTGGTGAGCGCGAGTTTCGACGGGACCGATGAGCGCAAGCCCAGCTTCGTCATTCGCCGCGGCGGCGATGCGGAAAAGTGGGTCCGCTTCGCGGGCCTGCCGATGGGTCACGAATTTACCAGCCTTGTGCTTGCCCTATTGTGGGCCGGGGGCCACCCGCCGAAGATAGACGCCGACCTGCTCGAACAGGTTCGGAGCCTCGAAGGCGATTACGCTTTCGAGATGTATTTCTCGCTTTCCTGCCACAACTGCCCCGACGTGGTGCAGGCCCTGACGCTGATGGCGCTGGAAAATCCGCGCATCACTGCCACGCTGATCGAGGGCGGAACCTACCAGGACGAGGTCGACGCACGCGAGGTCATGGCGGTACCCGCGACCTTCCTCAATGGCGAACCGTTCTACAACGGCAAGATGGAGCTGGGCGAAATTCTGGCCAAGCTCGACACGGGCAGCGAAGCAAAGGCGGCAGAAAAGCTGTCGGCCAAGAACCCGTTCGAAGTGCTGGTGGTCGGCGGCGGTCCGGCCGGGGCTGCGACCGCCATCTACACCGCCCGCAAGGGCTTTCGTACCGGCATCGCCGCCGAACGTTTCGGTGGCCAGTTGCACGATACGCTGGGCATCGAGAACCTGCCCGGCACTGTCTATACCGAAGGGCCAAAACTGGCCGGCGAGCTGAAGCGCCATGTGAGCGAATACGACATCGACCTGATGGACCTCGCCAAAGCGGTGAAGCTGGTGCCTGCCGAACAGAAAGGCGGTCTGCACACGGTGGAACTCGGCAATGGCGCACGCCTCAAGGCGCGCAGCCTGATCCTTGCCACCGGCGCCCGCTGGCGCAATCTCGGCGTTCCGGGCGAAGCGGAGTATCGCAATAAGGGCGTGGCCTATTGCCCGCACTGCGACGGGCCGCTGTTCAAAGGCAAGCGCATCGCCGTGATCGGCGGGGGCAATTCGGGCGTCGAGGCGGCGATCGACTTGGCCAAGATCGTCGGCCACGTCACGCTGATCGAATATGACGACAGCTTGCGGGCCGACGAAGTGCTACAAAAGAAGCTGCGCAGCATGGCCAATGTCGAGATCGTTACCAGCGGTCAGACCACCGAAATCACCGGCAAGGACGGCAAGGTCGACGGCCTCGTGCTGAAGGATCGCCAATCGGGCGAGGAACGCCGGATCGAGCTGGAAGGCGTGTTCGTGCAGATCGGCCTCGTCCCCAACACCGAATGGCTACAAGGCTCGGGCCTCGAACTGACGCAGTTCGGCGAAATCGCCACCGATGAGGAAGGCCGCACCAACCTACCGGGCATCTTCGGCGCAGGCGATGTGACCGATGTGCCTTACAAGCAGATCGTGGTTGCCATGGGCGAAGGATCGAAAGCGGGCCTTTCCGCCTTCGACCACCTTATCCGCACCGAGCCGGCCGAGGATGTCGCCCAAGCCGCTTGAATTTGACGCGAATCGGTCACGAAAGCGCCGCTATTCCAACCGGATGGCGGCGCTTTTCGCATTTGGGCCACCGCCCGCCGGGTCATCGCCTGAGGCTATCAAATCGACACAATTAATCGATTGGACGGATCACCGCTAAAGGCGCACCATTCTTTCATCGGATTTTCGAGTCGAAAAGAGTGGAGAGAGACGATGGACGCCAAGACAGGTGAAATGAGCGGTTGCCCCTTCCATGGCGATGGCGGGATGCGCGGCCTGCTGGGCCGGACCAATCGCGACTGGTGGCCCAACAGCCTGCAGCTCGAAATCCTCCAGCAAGGCGGCCGCAGTGCCGACCCGATGGGCGAGGATTTCGACTATTGCGAGGCGTTCAACGCGCTCGATTATCAGGGCCTGAAACGGGATCTGACCGATCTGATGACCGACAGCCAGGAATGGTGGCCGGCCGATTACGGCCATTACGGTCCCTTTTTCATCCGCATGGCGTGGCACGCGGCGGGCACGTATCGCACCGGCGACGGGCGCGGCGGCGCGGGCAGCGGCCAACAGCGCTTCGCCCCGCTCAATAGCTGGCCCGATAACGGCAATCTCGACAAGGCGCGCCGCCTGCTCTGGCCGATCAAACAGAAATACGGCAAGCACATTAGCTGGGCCGATCTCTTCATGGTCACCGGCAATGTCGCGATCGAGTCGATGGGCGGCCCGGTGTTCGGATTCGGCGGCGGCCGCAAGGACGTGTTCGAACCCGAAACCGTCTATTGGGGTTCGGAAGAGAAATGGGTCGATGAAGGCGTCGAGACGCGCATCATCCCCGATGAAGGCAAGGCGCTCGAAAACCCGCTCGCCGCGATCCAGATGGGGCTCATCTATGTCAACCCGGAAGGGCCGGGCGGCAATCCGCACGATGCCGAAGGCATGGCGCGCGACATGCGCGAGACTTTCGCGCGAATGGCCATGAATGACGAGGAAACGGTCGCGCTGACTGCCGGCGGCCACGCTTTCGGCAAGGCGCATGGTGCCAAACCTTCCGACACTTTCGGTAAGGCGCCCGAAGGCGAAAATCTCCATACTATGGGATTTGGCTGGCTGACCGATCCGGAAGAAATCGGCAAGGGCCATATCACCACCAGCGGTCTCGAGGGCGCATGGACGCCGAACCCGACGCAGTGGGGCGGCGATTATTTCCGCCTGCTGTTCAAATATGATTACGAACTGGTCCAGTCGCCCGCCGGCGCGAACCAGTGGCAGCCGATCGACCCGGACCCCGAAGACATGGCGCCCGATGCGCGCGACCCGACCAAGAAGGTCCCGACGATGATGACCACTGCGGACATGGCGTTGAAGCGCGATCCGGAATATCGCAAGATTTCCGAACGCTTTCGCGACGACCAGGCGGCATTGGACGATGCTTTCGCCCGTGCCTGGTTCAAGCTGACGCACCGCGATATGGGCCCCAAGGCCCGCTACCTCGGCCCCGAGGTCCCGGAAGAAGACTTGATCTGGCAGGACCCGATCCCTGTCGGTACGACGCCACCGGATGGCGCGGTATCCGAATTCAAATCGAAGGTGCTCGACAGCGGGCTTACCGTCAGCGAGTTGGTCAAGGCAGCCTGGGCCTCGGCCTCGTCCTATCGCAATTCGGACCATCGCGGCGGTGCCAATGGTGCACATATCCGGTTCGATGCGCTGAAGAACTGGGCGGTCAACGACCCAGACGAGCTGGGCAAGGTCCTGTCGAAGTTGGAGGAGCTGCGCGGCGATATTTCGATGGCCGATGCCATCGTGCTGAGCGGCGCGGCAGCGATCGAGAAGGCGGCTCGTGATGGCGGCTTCGATGTCGCCGTCGATGTGTCCACCGGGCGCGGCGACGCGACCGAGGACCAGTTCGATGCCGAAAGCTGGGAGCCGCTCGAGCCGTTTGCCGATGGGTTCCGCAATTACCTCAAGACGAAGGCCAGCGTGAAGACCGAAGACATGCTGGTCGACCGGGCGCATCTGCTTGGCCTGTCCATGCCCGAAATGACCGCGCTGCTCGGCGGCATGCGGGCACTGGGCGCGGTCAGCAAACACACGCAGCATGGCAACAGCATCGGCGTCCTCACCGATCGGCCCGGCGTGCTGTCGAACGACTTCTTCACCAATCTGCTCGCCATGGGCACGGTGTGGGAAGTGGTCGACGACAGCGGAGACGAGGAGTTCGTCGGCAAGTGCCGTCTCAAAGGGGACGTGAAGTGGCACGCCACGCGCACCGACTTGGTGTTCGGCTCGAATTCCCAGCTACGCGCCGTGGCGGAAGTCTATGCCGAAAACGGGAACGAACAGAAGTTCGTCGACGATTTCGTCAAGGCCTGGACCAAGGTGATGGAAGCCGATCGCTTCGATCTCGAATACGCCAAATATCACTGATCCGGCCCGCCGGTTCGCACGAAACCCCTGGCAGAAATGCAGGGGGTTTTCCGTGTTCGCGCGATCCGATCACATCGAGCGACAATATGCGTCACAGACCCGGGACCCGAACCGGCGATCGGCACGTATATCTATCGCAATCAAACAGAAAGGCGTCGCCCATGTCCGGCAAAACGATCCCCCCCACCACCACCGATGCAGGTATCCCGGCTCAGAGCGACGAGCATTCGCTGACGATCGGCCGCGATGGGCCGATCGTCCTCAACGATCACTATCTCATCGAGCAGATGGCGAACTTCAATCGCGAGCGCATTCCCGAACGCCAGCCGCATGCCAAGGGTTCGGGCGCCTTCGGGTATTTCGAGACGACTGGAGACGTTGCGAAATACACCAAGGCGAAGCTGTTCCAGCCGGGCGTGAAGACCGATGTCGCGATGCGGTTCTCCACCGTGGCTGGCGAACGCGGCAGCCCCGACACCTGGCGCGACCCGCGGGGCTTCTCGGTCAAATTCTATACCGAAGACGGCAATTTCGACATGGTCGGCAACAACACGCCGATCTTCTTCATCCGCGACCCCCTGAAGTTCCAGCATTTCATCCGCAGCCAGAAGCGCCGCGCCGACAATGCGCTGCGCGATCACGATATGATGTGGGATTTCTGGACGCTGAGCCCCGAAAGCGCGCATCAGGTGACTTATCTGATGGGCGATCGCGGCGTGCCCAAGAACTGGCGCGAGATGAACGGCTATGGCAGCCACACCTACATGCTCATCAACGAGGATGGCGAGAAGTTCTGGGTCAAATTCCACTTTCACACCGATGTCGGCGATATGAGCGGAAACGCACATCTCACGCAGGACGAAGCGGTGCAGAAAGCGGGCGAGGATAGCGATTACCACCGCCGCGACCTGTTCGATGCGATCCACAAGGGCGATTATCCGAGCTGGACGCTGAAATGGCAGATCATGCCCTATGAGGATGCGAAGTCCTATCGCATCAATCCGTTCGACCTCACCAAGGTCTGGCCGCATGAGGATTATCCGCTGATCGAAGTCGGCAAGCTGGTGCTCAATGAAAACCCGGTCGACTGGGACACGCAGATCGAACAGCTCGCCTTCGAGCCCAACAATATGGTCCCCGGTATCGGCCTCTCGCCCGACAAAATGCTGCTGGCCCGCGGGTTCTCCTACGCCGATGCGCACCGCGCACGGCTGGGCGTCAATTACAAGCAGATTCCCGTCAATTCCGCCAAGAATGCCGAGGTCCATTCTTATTCACGCGCCGGCGACATGCGGGTCGAGAATGCCGTCGATCCGGTCTATGCGCCCAATTCCTATGGCGGGCCGGCCGCACAGCCCGAAGTGGGCGGCGAAGCGACCTGGCATGCGGATGGTGACATGGTTCGCCAGGCCTATACGCTGCGCGAGGACGATGACGACTGGACCCAGGCGGGCATCCTCGTGCGGGACGTCATGGACGATGCTCAGCGCGATCGCTTCGTGTCCAATGTCGCGGGCCATCTGGCGGATGGCGTCAGCGAAAAGGTTCTGGTGCGGGCATTCGAATATTGGCGCAATGTCGATGCCGCGATCGGCGATCGGATCGAAGAGGCCGTCCGCGACAAAATCGGCGGCAAGTCGAAAGCGCCGGGAATGGCCAGCGCATTATCGATTTCCGGCGAAGGCGCCGCGAAGAAGGCCGACGCCGGGTGATCCTTCAGCGCTCGCGCCTGAGCACGATGTAAAGCGCCCCGTCGCCGCCGTGGCGCTGATGCGCGCGGCGGACGGCGGCGATCGCCGAATGGTGGCTGGATGCCGCCAGCCAGTCGAGCACTTT
>CAMYIQ010000315.1 GCA_947258465.1 uncultured Erythrobacter sp. | reverse complement strand
GAGCAGCAGCCCGTCCGAGACATCCATCATTGCGCTAACCTGCGGGGCGAGCGCTTGTCCCTCGGCCAGAAGCGGGCGCGGGCGGCGATAGGCGAGATCGTGGGCGCTGCCCGAGCCGCGTTGTTCCATACCCAGCATGGCGCAGCCGAGCGCGCCGGTGACATGGATTGCATCGCCCGGCCTTGCACCGCGCCGGTCGGGCACGGGCATCGACGTTGCTCTGCCGATGGCGGTGCAGCCCCAGACGCGGCGGCCCTCTGCGCGCACCGTGTCACCGCCCAGCAAGGGCGTGTCGTAGCTTTGGAGAATGTCGCGCAGCCCCTCGGCAAAGCGGGCATCGCCATCGCCCAGCATATGCGACACCAGCACCCCCACGGGCTGTGCGCCCTTGGCGGCAAGGTCCGACAGGTTCACCGCGACCAGCTTCCACGCAATGTCGGCGGGGTCTTCGTCCTCGCGGACGTGGACACCCTGAACCAGCGTGTCGTGCGTCAGGACGAGGCTTTCTCCGCCGATATCGAGAACGGCGGCATCGTCTGCCAGACCGCGTGCAGCGGGGGTGTTCGCTATCGCCTTCAGCGCGGCGATGAAATCCAGTTCCGCCATCACGCCACCCCGTTGTCCCTGCCTCCGAGCCGGGGGCCAGCTTCCTTTGCCGATCGGCGGCTGGAAGCAAGGCATCTGGACCCCGGATCAAGTCCGGGATGACGGGGGTGAAGAGAGGCGAGCGCCCTCAGCGTCCGGCCTCTCTGGCCACTGCGTCGAGGATGCCGTTGACGAATTTCGCCTCGCGATCGTCGAAAAACGCCTTGGCGACATCGACATATTCGCTGATCGCGCTGGCCTTGGGCACATCGGGGCGGGCGAGCAGTTCATAGGTGCCCGCGCGCAGGATCTGCAGCATGGTCTTGTCGAGCCGCGCCAGCGTCCACCCATTGGCCAAGCGTGCCGTCAGCCTTTCATCGATCTCCTCGCGCCGCGCTTCCACACCGCTGACGAGATCGTCGAAGAAATCGACGTCGGCATCGGCATACTCTTCGTCCTCGATCACCCGGCCGAGACGATGCTGGTGGAACTCGTCGAGCAGCTTGGCGAGCTTCGTGCCCTCCATCTGCTGCTGATAGAGCGCCTGGACGGCACCGAGGCGGGCGGCGCTCCTCGCTTGGGTTTTGGGAGCCTGGGACTTGGAGTTCTGGTTCATTTCAGTCTCGTGGAAATCGATAGGGCATGCGCGGGGAGGCCTTCCGCCTCTGCCAGCCTGACCGCTGCCGGACCGATCGCCGCGAGCGCGGCTTCGGAGGCATCGATAAAGCTGGTGCGCTTCATGAAATCGAGCACCGATAGTCCGCTGGCAAAGCGGGCGCGGCGCCCGGTGGGAAGCACGTGATTAGGCCCGGCGATATAGTCGCCGACGGCTTCGGGCGTGTGCCGCCCGAGGAACACACTGCCGGCATGACGCAGACGATCGAACAGCACCTGCGGCTCGTCCACCATCAGTTCGACGTGTTCGGCGGCCAGGCGGTCCGACAGGGCGGGGGCCTGATCGAGGCTGTCGACGATCACGATCAGCCCGTGCGCGTCCCAGCTCGCCTTGGCGGTCTTGGCGGTCGGCAGTTTCATCAGCGCCAGATCGATCGCATCCTCGACCTGCCGGGCGAGACTCTCGCTGTCGGTGATCAGGATCGACTGGCTGGTCGGGTCGTGCTCGGCCTGGCTGAGCAAGTCGGCGGCGATCCATTCGGGATCGTTGTTGGCATCCGCGATGACGAGGATTTCGCTCGGCCCGGCGACCATGTCGATGCCGACCACGCCGTAAAGCTGACGTTTCGCTTCGGCGACCCAGGCATTGCCCGGACCCGCGATCACGTCGACCTTGCCGATGCGCTGCGTGCCATAGGCGAGCGCGGCCACGGCCTGCGCGCCGCCGACACGCCAGATTTCGTCCACGCCCGCAACATGCGCCGCGGCGAGCACAAGCGGATTGACCTCGCCCTTGGGCGTGGGTGTCGTCACCACCAGACGCTCCACTCCGGCCACCTTGGCGGGGATCGCATTCATCAGCAGCGAAGAAGGGTAGGCCGCACGTCCGCCGGGCACGTAGAGCCCCGCGGCATCGACCGCATTCCACCGCGCGCCGAGGCGCATGCCGATATCGTCGGTATAGTCGCGATTTTCGGGGAGCTGGCCTTCGTGATAGGCGCGGATGCGGCTCGCCGCCATCTCTAGCGCATCGCGCAGATCGGCATCGAGCGCGCCGTAGGCGGCATGGCATTCGTCCGCCGAAATCTGCCAGTCGCCATCGTCACGGAGACCGTGATTGTCGAAGCGCGCGGTATAGTCGACCAAGGCGTCGTCGCCGCGCTCGCGCACTTCGTTGATAATCGCGGCAACGTCGCGGCCGACCTGACGATCGCTTTCGCGCCGGTTTCGCACCACGCGGGAAAAGATATTTTCGAACCCGTCGTCCGAGGCTCTCAGCAACTGCATCAGGCAGCCTCGCGCCGGGCCGCATCGGCGCGGAACGCCTCGACCAGTGCAGCGACGCGCGGGTCGGTCTTGAGCGCGGCGCGGTTGACGATCAGGCGCGCCGAAATGTCGAGGATGCGGCTCGTTTCGACCAGCCCGTTTTCGCGCAGCGTGGTGCCGGTGGAGACGAGATCGACGATCCGGCCGGCAAGGCCGAGTTCGGGCGCGATTTCCATCGCGCCGTTCAGTTTGACGCACTCGGCCTGGATACCCTGCCGCTCGAAATGGCGGCGGGTGAGGTTGGGATATTTGGTCGCGACGCGCAGGTGACTGGCCCCGTCGATGCTCGCCCCGCCTTCCTTCGGCTCCGCCACGGCAAGGTGGCAATGCCCGATATCGAGATCGACCGGCGCATAGAGATCGGCATAGTCGAATTCCTCGATCACGTCCGATCCGACGATACCCATCTGCGCCGCGCCGTGCGCCACGAAGGTCGCGACGTCGAAGGCACGCACGCGGATCAGGCGCATATCCTCGCGCGTGGTGGCGAAGGTCAGCGAGCGGTTGGCCTTGTCGTGAAAACCATCCTCAGGCACCACGCCCGCACGGGCCATCACAGGCAACGCCTCGTCGAGAATGCGGCCCTTGGGAACTGCGAAGGTCAGGCTGTCGTTCATGGGATGGGCAGATAGGCAGCAGGGGGCCAAAGGGCAATGGCGATCGACCAGGCGAAATATGCGGTGATCGATCCGGATGCGACCGGACCGGAGGCGGTTGCCAGAGCGTTCGAGAACCAGGTCGCCTATTGCCGCGACAATGGCGCGCCGATCACCGCGCAGATATGCCAGTCATTGCGCGAATTGCTCGACACCGACCGCGGTGGTGCGGTGATGCGCCGTGTGCGACGCTGGGCGGGGCCGGCCCTTTCCGATGCTCTGCCCTTGCGCGTGGCGGGTGGCCTGCATGCGCTCCATCTGGGCGGCGAGGAACCGTCGATCGGACCCATCTATGAAGGCTTGGATCCGACGAATGCGACCGAGTTGGTCGCCAACGCGATCGAGCGTCACGAAGCCTTCCTCCTGCCGTGGCTGGATGGTCCGCCTCAGACGAACGAGGCGGGGCGCTCGTCGGGTTTCGCCGCCGCTTTCCTGTGGTTGGTCGATCGGGGACTGCCCGGCGATTTCGACCTGCTCGAAATCGGCTCCAGCGCTGGCATCAACCTGATGATGCGGCGCTATCGCTACAATCTTGGCGGTGTGGAAGTGGGCCCAAAGACCGCGCGCATGCAGATGATCCCCGAATGGCGCGGCGGTCCACCGCCCGAGGGCGATTTCGATATCGTCGGGGCTGCGGGCTGCGATGTCGCCCCGGTCGATCTGACCGACGCGGCACAGGCGCTGCGCCTCAAGGCATATATCTGGCCCGAATTCACCGAACGGTTTGCCCGCATGGATGCGGCGATCGAAGCCGCGAAGACGTTTCCGCCCGAGATCGTGCGCATGCGGGCTGCCGATTTTCTCGCCGAACGCCTCGATCGGCCTCAGCAGGAAGGCACCACGCGTGTGCTGATGCATTCGGTGGTGTGGCAGTATGTTCCGCAGGCAGAGCGGGAGCGGATTGTCGAACTTATGAAACATGCCGGCGGCCGTGCAGGTGCAAGCACGCCGCTTGCCTGGGTCAGCATCGAAGCCAACCGCGATACGCACCGGCACGAGCTGACGGTCAGTTACTGGCCGGATGGCGACATGCGCCGAAGGCTGGCAACGGCGCATCCCCATGGCAAGTGGATCGAATGGCGCGGCTGATCAGCCGGTTTTCGCCAGGAAAGCTTCGGCGGCGGCGTTGAAGGCTTCGGGTTTCTCCCATTGCACGAAATGCCCGCATTCGGGCACCGGCACCACTTCGGGTTTCTCGATCACTTCGTCCAGTCCCTCGAGATTGGCGGGCGGCAACGCCAGATCCTCCATCGCCCAGATGACCAGCGTCGGGACCGTCAGCCTGGGCAGCGGGTAAGGCTGGTAGTCTTCGGGCAGTTCGTAAGGAGCATCCAGCGGCAGAACCTCAATCGGGCTGGCCCGGTAGTAGTTGAGCATGCCAAAGGCGGCTTCCGGGTCGGACCAGTCCTTTAGCAGCGCGGCTTGTTCCTCGGGTTCCATGGTGGTCATCACCTGGCCTTCGAAAACCTTCACAAGCAGAGCGGCCAGGCCGTGCTCGCGCACCAGCGCATCATTGCCCGTATCCCGGAAATCGCGGAAATACTGACTAGCCTCGCGCTGCGGCTTGTTGGTGTAGAGCAGTTTGGGGAACAGCACCGGATGCGGCGCATTGGCGATGATCGCACGGGTCACGCGGCCGTTCATCATGCCGGCATAGGCCACGCCCCAGGCGATTGCGCCGCCCCAGTCGTGACCGACAATGGTGAACCTATCGACGCCCAGCGCATCGGCCAGCAGGAAGACATCGCCCACCAGCTTGTCGGGCGTGTAGGCTTCGACCTCCTGCGGCTTGGACGATCCGCGATAGCCGCGCTGGTCTGGCGCGATGCAGCGGAACCTGTCCGAGAAATGTGCGATCTGGTTGCGCCAGGTGCGATGGCTTTCGGGAAAGCCGTGAAGGAAAATCAAGACCGGCGCATCGCGCGGCCCTTCGTCGACCACGTCGAGTTCGATCCCGTTGGCGAGCGCAACCCGCTTCTGTGTAAGCGCCATTTTCAGCCTTCCGCCTTCATTTTGTCCATATAACCGGCCGCGACCATCCCTGCGACCTGATCGAGCAATTGGTCGGGGGTGCGGCGCATTTCGCCCATCGCCTCTTCCATGCCTTCGGCCACGATGATTTCGCGCTGGTTGGCTTCGACCGCGTCGACGATCCGTCTGGCGGCCTCGTCGGGGGCTATGCCATTGTCGATCACCTGATCGCTGCGCCCGCGTTTGCTGCCATCGGCGGTCAGCGCGTTGCGGCTGACATCGGTCGCGACCGATCCGGGGCACACGACATGGACCGAAACCCCTTCCTGCGAGAGCTCGGCCCTCAGCGCGTCGGCATAGCCGATCAACCCGAACTTCGCGGCGCAATAGGCGGTGCGCATCGGCACCCCGACCTTGCCTGCGATCGAACTGATGAACAGCAGCTTGCCGCTCTGCCGTTCGACCAGATGCGGCAGCAGCGCCTGCGTCGCGGCGATCTGCGCGGTAAGATCGATATCGATGATCTCGCGATAGACGGAAATGTCGGTGTCGATCGCCGCGCTGCGCTGCGATACACCGGCATTGGCGACGAAGATATCGACACCGCCCTGCCAGGCGATGGCCTTGCCGGTGGCGGCCTGCATGGCCTCATCGTCGCGCACGTCGAAAGGCAGGATCAGTGTCGCCGTTTCGATATCGCCTGCCACAGCGACAAGCCGCGCTTCGTCGCGGCCCGACAGGATGATGCGCGCGCCCCGCTGCGCCCATTCGCGCGCCAACGCCGCGCCGATGCCGCTGCTCGCGCCGGTGATCCACGCTGTCTTGCCTTCGAAACTCATCGATTTCCCCTCACGGATAGGTAACGGTCTTGGGCGCGCCATCGGGCAGGGGGATGAACTCCTCCTCGTCGCCCGGGACTTTGGGAAAGCGCCCCTCGCGCCAATCGTCCTTGGCCTGTTCGATGCGGTCGCGGCTGGAGCTGACGAAGTTCCACCATGCATGGCGCTTCGTCTCGAATGCTTCGCCGCCGAGCAGCATGACTCGCGCGCCGCTCTTGCTCTCGAGCGTCATGTCGCGCCCGGGTTGCAGCACGGCGAGTTCGAATTCCTTCAACACATGGCCGTCCACGCTCGCTTCGCCGCCAACCAGCATCACCGCCCGTTCGTCGGCATCCTCTTCCAGCGGGATCGCCCCGCCTGCGCCGAGCACGATTTCGGCATAGATGGTGTCGGCATAGGTCGTGGTCGGTGCGCGCTCGCCCCATAATTCGCCCATGATGACCGTGGCGGTGGCCCGTCCGTCCTCGATCACCGGCAGGTTCTTTACGGCTTCGAAGGCCGGATCGATTTCCTCGCGCCCGTCGGGCAGCGCCAGCCAGGTCTGCATGCCGTAGAGCTTCGGCCCAGCCCGGCGCTCGGCCGCAGGCGAACGTTCCGAATGGACGAGGCCCCTGCCGGCGGTCATCAGATTGACCTGTCCGGGCCGGATGGTGGAGAAACTGCCCAGGCTGTCGCGATGGTCGATCGCGCCTTCGAACAGCCAGGTGACCGTGGCGAGATTGATATGCGGATGGGGGCGGACATCCATGCCGCTGTCCAGGTCGAGCTGCGCGGGGCCGAACTGGTCGACGAAGATGAACGGGCCGACCATGCTGCGTGCCTTGGACGGCAGCACTCGCCGTACTTGGAACTGTCCGAGATCGTGAGTGACCTGGGTCAGCGTCTGCTCGAACAGTGCCATGCGTTTACTCTCCTAACTGGTGGGTGCCGAGGCCTGAATGGCAAGGGCATGAACCCGCTCGCCGGGGATGTCGCCCAGCGCCTTGTTGACCATGCGCTGGCGCTCGAGACGCGACTTCTCGGCAAAGGCGGCGGCCTCGATCACCACGGTAAAGTGCGATTCTCCGCTGCCGTCGTCGCCCGCATGACCGGAGTGCTTGGCGCTGTCGTTGATTACCTCGAGCCGGGTGGGCTCGAACGCATCGGTCAAGAGGCGTTCCATTTCCTGTTGGACGGTACCTGCCACGGGTTCGATTCTCCTTCTCGGGGTTTGCATAGCGCGTTTCGCTCCCCATTCTAGAACGAATGCGCCGGACAAGGTTTCACGGAAGGTACGAAGAAAGCGACAAAGTGTGCGCGCATCCCGCCTGCGAGGAGGCGGGCGAGTTCCGCGCGCCGGGCGGGCGCGGGCATGGATTCGACGGTCCGGGCGAGTGGCGCTGGCTGTGTCTCGACCATGTGCGCGAATTCAACGCGGGCTACGACTGGTTCGAGGGAATGAGCGCCGAGGAAGTCTTCGCCGCGCAGGCCCCCGGTGCGGGCTGGCGCACCGAAAGCCCCAGCTTCCGACCGACCGCAGGTGTCGATGGCATGCCCCGATGGGCCGATTTCGACGATCCGCTCGATGCGATTTCGGCGCGTGCGGCCGGAATCAAGAGCCGCGCCCGGCGCGAGGCGGAAATGGCGATGGATGGCCGCTTCAGCCGCGAGGAGGCCGAAGCGCTGGAGGCGATGGGTTTGGGCCTCGACACCGATCGCCGCCGTCTGCGCCGACGCTATTCGGAACTGGTGCGCCGCTATCACCCCGACCGAAACGGTGGCGATCGGCAATATGAGGCGCGGCTCAACCGGGTGGTGGAAGCCTACCAGATGCTGCGGAAATCGCGCGCGATCGCCTAGCCCCCGAGCATGTCGATCGCGGCTGCCAGCTTGTTCCGGATTTCGCGGGCCGCCCGGTCGAGATCGGGATTGTCGATTGCCTGCATCGAAGCGACCGGATCGATGGCGGCGACTTCTACCAGGCCCTTGTGAACCTGTTGCACGATCACATTGCAGGGCAGCATGGTGCCGACTTTGTCTTCGAGCTGCAGAGCGGCATGCGCCGCCTCCGGATTGCATGCACCGAGGATGGTATAGGGCCGGAAATCCTTGCCCAGCTTGTCCTTGAACGTCGCGCTCATGTCGATCCGGGTGACGATGCCGAAGCCCTGATCCGCCAAGGCACGTTCGACCTGCGGCATCGCATCCTCGAAAGTTTCGTGCATGTGGGTAGACAGATAATACGACAAGGGCGCCTCCTTTTTCTACAACAAACGACTTCCGCGCTTCGGGTTCCGCAGAGCGGGGACGGTATCACGCTCTTCGCGCCGCGCGGATGATGGAACCCGGCACGCAATTGCCTTGGCTAGCCTTGTCGGAAGGCCCAGCGCAGCGTTTTGCCCATGCCCCATGTCGCCGCGCGTGCCGGTATCGCCGCGAGGCCCGGTCGGTCCAGGCCGAGCATCGAGCGGGCGAAAGGCGGGAGCAGGGCGACTGCTTCCGCCCCTAGCAGGGTCTGGACGGCCGGGGGCGAGCCTTCGGGGCGCTGGGTAAGCACGAGCTGGGCAATCTCGCGCGCGGCCGACGAACTCGTCAGGTCGGCGCGCAGATCGCGAAATATCGTTTCGGCCTCGCGGCGGTTTTCCGGCACCGGATCGGCCCCCAAAGCATGGGCGACAAGAGCGAATTGGCGATAGTATTCGTCCTGCTCGGCTCCGTGCATGTCCGGTTTCACGTGGCGGATGTAGGCGGCGAGAAAGCTGGTCGCCTCGGCAACGTGGACCCAGGCGAGGGTGCGCGGGTCGGTGGCCGAATAGGGAGAGCCGTCGGGCAGTGTCCCGGAAACGCGGGCGTGAATTCGGTTTACCCGCTCGATCGCGTCCATGGCGTCGTCGCGGTGGCCGAAGGATGTAACCGCAATGAAACGTGCGGTCCGTCGCAACCGGCCATGCATGTCGCTGCGGAAGTTCGAATGATCGAGCACCCCCTGGAGCGCATGCGGATGGAGCATCTGTAGCAACAGGCCTCGGATTCCGCCGACCATCATCGCGACGATATCGGCATGGACCATGCGGATCGGACTGTCCCGCTCGAACAGTGCCTCGTCGGACGGGGGCACCGGCTTCTGTCCGCCTTCGACGTCGTTGAACACGCCGCGTACCCGCTCGACGAGCTTGAGGCGGAGGCGTTCGGAAAGCGGTGTCGGCGGCATCGGGACGACTATGCGGTGGCTCGGGTGGCGAGTCGAGTGCCTCTTGGGCCATGTCGCGATTTCGTTGCTTGCAGCCACCTATCCATCCGTCTAACCCGCTTCGCGCGATGAACGATATGACCGACAAGACCTTCGACGCCGCCGCCAAGACCGTGCTCGCCGCGCCCGACATCACCGTCGATGTGCGCGAGACCTTCGGGATCGATATCGACTGGCAGGTGCCCGCTTTCTCCAAGCCGGACGAGCGTACGCCCGACCTCGACGAAGCCTATGTTTTCGATCCGGACACGACGCTCGCGATCCTTGCCGGCTTTGCGCATGATCGCCGCGTGATGGTGCAGGGCTATCACGGCACGGGCAAGTCGACCCATATCGAACAGGTCGCCGCGCGCCTCAACTGGCCGTGTATCCGAATCAATCTCGACGCGCATATCAGCCGCATCGATCTGGTCGGCCGCGATGCCATTGTGCTGCGCGACGGCTTGCAGGTCACCGAATTCCGCGAAGGCTTGCTGCCCTGGGCGTTGCAGCACCCGGTCGCGTTGGTGTTCGACGAATATGACGCGGGCCGCCCGGACGTGATGTTCGTGATCCAGCGCGTTCTCGAACAGCAGGGCAAGCTGACCCTGCTCGATCAGAACCGGGTGATTCGCCCCGATCCGCATTTCCGCCTGTTCGCCACCGCCAATACGGTGGGCCTCGGCGATACGAGCGGGCTGTATCACGGGACCCAGCAGATCAACCAGGGCCAGATGGACCGCTGGAACATCGTGGTCGGTCTGAATTACCTGCCCGCCGAAACCGAGCAGGAAATCGTCGAGGCGAAGAATCCGGATATCGATCCGAAGATCCTCGCCGATATGATCAAGGTTGCCGATCTGTCGCGGCAGGGCTTCATCAATGGCGATATCAGCACGGTGATGAGCCCGCGTACCGTCATCACCTGGGCGCAGAACTACGCCATCTTCAAGGATGTTGGCTTCTCCTTCCGCCTCAGCTTCCTCAACAAATGCGACGAGGAAGAACGCATGCTGGTCGCCGAATACTACCAGCGCGTATTCGGCGAAGAGCTGCCCGAGAGCGTGGTCGGCAAGGGTTAAGGTGGCACCCTCTATCAATTGCTGTGTTGTTCGATTAACACAGTAGGCGATGGGCCTTTTCGATTCCTTCCGGCGCAAGCCCGATCCGCAGGCGGAGTTCTCCCCGCATCGCGGGTATTACGCCACGCATGACGGGCTCGATTACGAGGACTGGGACAGCCGCCTCGACCGGCTCGACAGCGCGCTTGCCGCCGAAGAGAAGAAGCGCCTGCGTTTCTGGCAGCGCGACTACTGGCGCGGGCGCCGCAAACGCTGGTGGGCGGGCCGCATTCTGGCAGGGCTCCTCGCCCTGTTCATCGTCCTGGTTACCTGGCTGGCGATCACCGCGCCGCTGTCGAAATCGCTCGAACCGATCGCGGCACCGCAGATCACCCTGCTGGCCGCAGACGGTACGCCCATCGCGCGCAATGGCGCGATTACCGACGAGCCGGTCGTCGTATCGGACCTTCCGCCCCATGTGATCGAAGCCTTCCTCGCGACCGAGGACCGGAGGTTCTATTCGCATTGGGGTGTCGATCCGCGCGGCATCGCACGCGCTGCTCTCACCGGCAACGGTGGTGGCAGCACGATCACCCAGCAGCTCGCCAAATTCACCTTCCTCACTCCCGAGCGCACATTGTCGCGCAAGGCCCGCGAGGCGCTGATCGCTTTGTGGCTCGAAGGCTGGCTGACCAAGGACGAAATCCTCAGTCGCTATCTTTCCAACGCCTATTTCGGCGACAACGTCTACGGTCTGCGCGCGGCGAGCCTGCACTATTTCTATCGCAAGCCCGAGAACCTCAAACCCAATCAGGCGGCAATGCTGGCCGGGCTGTTGCAGGCGCCGAGCGCCTATGCGCCGACCAAGCATTACGACCGAGCCGAAAGACGCATGCGGATCGTCGTCCAGTCGATGGTCGCCGCCGGATATATCACCGAGGCGGAAGCGCGCGAGATGAAGCCGCCAGCGCTCGATGTGCGGACACGTAACGATCTTCCTACGGGTACCTATTTCGCCGATTGGGCGCTGCCCGAAGCGCGCGACTCCACCGAACAGGGCTATGCCCGCCAGACACTGACCACCACGCTCGACAGCCGGTTGCAGAACATTGCCCGGCAAGTGACGCAGCGCGCGCCGCTGGGCGAGGCGCAGGTCGCGCTGGTCGCGATGCGGCGCAATGGCGAGGTCGTGGCGATGGTCGGCGGCAAGGACTACGCAAAATCGCCGTTCAACCGTGCAACGCAGGCCAAGCGCCAGCCCGGATCGACTTTCAAGCTGTTCGTCTATCTGGCCGCGTTGCGCGCCGGTTGGAGCCCGGAGGACCGGATCGCCAATACCGAAATTGCCGAAGGGAGCTATCGACCCAAAAACGTAGGCGAGCGCTATTCGGAAAGTCTGACGCTGGAACAGGCCTTCGCGCAGTCGAGCAATGTTGCCGCGGTTCGACTGCTGGGCGAGGTGGGAAGCGAGAAGGTGATTGCGACGGCGCGCGACCTCGGCGTGCGGTCTCCGCTGCCCAAGGGCGATCCGAGTCTTGCTCTTGGCACATCGACCATGTCGCTGCTCGAATTGACCTCCGCCTATGCGGCGGTGGCGGCAAACGAATATCCGGTCGAGCCGCATGCCTTCGCGCGGCCGGAACGCGGCTTTTTCGAAAACCTGTGGGATGGCCCCTCGAGCCTGTCGGGCTCGACCCATTCCGAAATGGAGCGGATGCTGCGCGCTGCGATCAACGAGGGCACCGGCCGGGCGGCGATGCTGCGCGGACCGAACTATGGCAAGACCGGGACCACGCAGGACAATCGCGATGCGCTGTTCGTCGGATATGCAGGCGATCTCGTGGTCGGCGTATGGATCGGCAATGACGACAATTCGCCGCTTGCGGGCGGGATCAGCGGCGGCGGCTTGCCGGCGCGGATTTGGCGCCAATTCATGAACCGTGCGATGAATGTGAAAGCGGCACCGAGCCAGCCCGCCCCGCGCGAACAGGATGATCCAGGGACACCGATCGAACCGCAGGACGTGCCCGATCTGGAGGACATTCCGATCGGTGACGGCAACTCACGCCTGCGCATCCGCGATGGCGAAGCGGTCCTTTCGACGGAGATCGATGGTATCCCGGTGGACATCACCTTCGGCGAAGGCGGTGTGACGATGGACGAGGAGGCTATCGAAGGCGCGCGCAGGCGGGCCGACGAGCGCCGTTACGAGGCCATCCGCAACCGCCGTGACGAGCGACTGGGCGAAGTGGAAGAGGACGCGCGGAATTAATCGTCCGGGTCTGTCATCAGAACGTTCATCACCGCCGTCGCGATCGGGCGGGTGCGTTCGTCCTGCCATGCCTCGACCGTAATATTGGCGCTCCGCCGACCGAGCTTCGTCACGCGGCCCACGGCATGGCTGGTCCGGCTTTTGCCGGCCGCCAGATACTGCACCGTGATGTTGATCGGCTTGAGCATGGCTGCCCGGCCCTGCCGGCCGAGTTCCGCGCGCAGCGCGGCGTAGCCCGCCGTTTCCAGAAGGCCGCCCGTCGCGCCCCCGTGATAATGCTCGGGTCGGCCTTCGACCATTTTGTCGAACGGGACCGAAAGAATGGGTGTGCCCTCTTCCCAGCTTTCGATCGTAATGCCGAGCGAACGGGCATAGGGTGTAAGAGCTTCGATTTCTTGAGCCATGTCAGAGCCTTGGCGCCGCAGCGATTTTCATGAAGACGGCCTGGATATGGGCCACCGGATCCCCGGCGTCGCCGTCATGGGCCAAACCGCGGACGAAGGCGGCGCTGCGCGTAAGGCGATAGCATTGCGAACGGCCGAACACGCTGGCTCCTTCGCGGGCAGGGCGGACGTAATCGACGCGCAGATCGAGCGTCGCGATGGCGGAGAAATCGTCCATCGCGCGCCAGATTGCCATGCCGCTGGCCATATCCATCAGGCTGAGAATGGGGCCGGAAGCCAGCACTCGCTGTCCTTCCTCGCCGAGCAGATCCTCGCGCCAGGGCAGTTCGAGTTCGACCCAGTCGTCGCCGTGATCGGAATATTGCAGCCCGAGCCAGCCTGCATGTCCCCGACCCGCAAGGAAGGGAATCGCCTTCGATGGATCGAATTTTCGCGCGTCTTCGCTCATTGCCGAGTGCGATAGCCGCACAAATCCGGGGCTTTCAATGTTTTAATTTCAGTTCGACGTTCCTTGCCGCCAGCTTTGTCGTCGGTGGACGGGGGCGTCGGGTCGGGGTCCGCCGAATTGCAGGAGCATTTCATGACTTTACCCAAGATCGATTTGGCCAGCCTGGCGGAACTGGAAGGGGCAGCGGGTGTCTTCGGCAGCCTCGGGACAGCAGCATCGGACGATACGATCGTGGCGATCATGGTTTACGTCCACGATATGATCCAGGTCGAGCTGTTGTTCTAGGCGCGTAGCGACCATTATGCATGTCGATCCGCGGATAGGGGCCTTGCGCGGGGATCGTGCCGCGCAAGGCGCGATGCGCGAAGCGGTCTCGCTGGCCGTGGAGGATTGCCGGCGGGAAAGCACTTTCTCAAAAGTGATCGGCGAACTGGAAGACTATGGGGCCGGGGCGGAATTGGCCGAATGTGCGGCGCTGCAACGGCTGGTTGGCGTCGAAGCGGCGGCACGGGCGGCGATCCTGCCCATGATTGAGCGGCTGATCGGGCAGCAGCGCGAAATGCCGCTGGCCCAGCTCGCCTTCCGCCACCAGTCCGGAGCGGGTTTTCATTTTCTCCAGCTCGCCGCCAGGGGTTCGGCCACGCTCGGCCTGGCTCTCCACGATGGAACGGCGTCCGCCTCATCGAGCCCCATCGCGACCTTCCCGGATGCGGAGCGGCATGAGATAGTCCTCGCCGGCGGGGCGGAGATCGAGCTCCTTCGGATCGTGGCGGAGCGCCCGGAACGCGTGGAAATCGTCGGGACCGCTCGGCATGTCGGCAGAGGCGATTGCATCGTTCTGGCCGATGCGCGCTGTTCGCGCGTCGTGCGGCGCGTGCGCGGATACATGCTTGGATTGCGGTTGGCGCGGGTAGGGGATCGCCCGCGTCCGACCCGCCAGGTCGACCTCGCTTCCGGAAGGGTGGTCCACCAGGCAAGCGGAAACCGGCGTGAAAGCCAGCATGAAATGATGGTCGCGCTGCTCGGGCGGATGAACCGGAGCGATGCAGCGCCGGTACTTGCGGACATTGCCCGGTCGGGAAGCGATCATTTGCGATGGCAGGCGCTGCGCGAATGTCTGGCGCTGAACACGGGCCTGGGCATGGATCTGCTCGGAACACTGGCCTCCGACCCTTCCGACCCGCTCTGCTCCCCTGCGAACGGCCTGCTTGCTCAGCTCGTCGAGCGGTATCCCGAGCTGAAGCAGGCCGAAGGGATGCCGCCATGCCGCGCGTGATCGCCAATAGCCAGTCGGCCGTCGCAAGCCTGGAGGAGACCGTCGATGCGATTGCCGAAGGCTTCGACCCCCGGGACGAAGCCAGCACCGACAAAGCCGCCGCCGCGCTGGAACGCCTGGCCAACAACCGCACCTTTCTTGGCGACCTGATGATCGAGCAGTTGCGCGAACGGCACCGCGATACGTTCGAGGAAAGCGCTTACGGCCCGCAGGCGATTGTGCTCTCACCGCTGGTCGGAGACTGCTTCCTGCGCGCCAACATCTGGCCGAGCGAGGCCGAAACCTGTTTTCGCACCAGCGGCGCGAAGAGCTTCGTCTACGGCGTTCCGCATGATCACAATTTCGATTTCCTCACCGCAGGCTATTTCGGCCCCGGCTATCGCAGCGACTATTTCGAAATCGCCTATGAAGACATTGCCGGATATTGCGGCGAGAGGGCGGAACTGCGATTTGTCGAACGCAGTGCGCTGGCACAGGGCAGGCTGCTGCATTACCGCGCGCATACCGATGTGCATGCCCAGTTGCCGCCCGAATCGACGTCGGTTTCGCTCAACATCATGCATGTCGATGCAGGACAGGAATGGTTCGACCAATATGGTTTCGATCTCGATCGCGGTTCGGTCGCAAGTCGACTCAATCCATCCGCGAACGAGACATTCCTGCGCTGCGCGGTTGCGCTCGAAAGCGCCGAGGCTCTGGACCTTGCCGAGAACTTCGGCCGCGACCATCCCAGCGGACGTATGCGGCTGGCTTGCTTCGAGGCGCGATCCGGTCAGCTCCACAGCGATGGAGAGCGCGACGATCTGTGGCGCGAAGCCGAACTGGCTGGCGATCTCATGCTGGCGCGCGAGGCCCAACTCCGCCGCGCCAGGCTTCAGCTATGACGTTCGGCGAGCAGGGCGAAACCGACGATCGCGAAGACAATCCCGATAATTACCCGTGCCCCGGCGCGGAACTGGGTCGCTATGGGAAAGCCGAGTATGGGAATAGGCGACTTCGCCCGTGGCGAGGCGCCCAAGTGCATCGATCCGCTCCATTATCGGGCGCCGCTAGAACCCGCCGCCCGCCAGCGTGTCTATCGCACCCTGGAGAATGATCGCCGCCGCATGGCTGTCGATCTTCTCCGCGCGTTTGGCGCGGCTCATATCCTGCCCGAGCATGGCGGCTTCGGCGCTGGAAGTGGACCAGCGTTCGTCCCACAGCAGCACCGGCAGCGAAAGCGCCTTGGCGAGGTTTTTCGCATAGGCGCGGCTCGCCTGCGCGCGCGGCCCTTCGCTGCCATCCATGTTGCGCGGTAGACCGAGGACGATGCCTTTGATCGATCGTTCGTCAATAATCGCGCGTAAGGCACCGATATCCTTGGTGAACTTCTTGCGAGGCACGGTCTTGCCAGCAGTCGCATAGCGCCATCCGGCATCGCATGTCGCGACACCGATGGTTTTGGTGCCGAGGTCGAGCGCGAGCAGCGCGCCGCCTTCGGGCAGCGCATCGCCATAGGTCAGCGCATTGTCGGTTACGATGCGCGTGCTTTCGTCCATGCCTTCACTCGCGCTACGACATCGTCCTGAGGGTTCTTCCAGAACAACGGAATGTCGTAAACGTGGTAATTTCCGCCTGGCAGAACGCCTTCACCCAGCTCGGGCGGGTCGCCGATCCTCAGCAGTCCCCGGTCGTCGCAGCGGGCGGGGACCGCGCCGGCAACCAGTTCGGCGGTCGCAAGATTGCTGCTCGGGACGAGCGTTCCGAGATTGCGCGACGCCGCTGCCGAACCGCCCGCCGTGCCGGTCAGGGGATTCACGCAGACGATGGGATCGTCCACCCCCCGCGGTTTTCCGTCGAGGCCGGGAATGGCGCTGTAGCGGCGCAGAAGCTGGCCCGCATCGCCATCATCGGCAAAGCTGGCATAGGCGATCAGGCATGCGGGCTGGTTGGGCGCAGCGCAGGCGGGCAGGGGCAGGGACGGTAAATCGTGTTCGATGGAGATCGGCCAGCCCGGTGCATAAACGGCAGCGATCCGGTCTTCCAGCGGCGTGCCCGCTACTTTCTCGCGCAGCAAGCGCAGCACATGGATCGAGCCCTGGCTATGCCCGGCGAGCACGATCGGTTTATCCGGACCCACGCTCGTCAGGAAATAGTCGAAGGCTTGCGCAACGTCGGCATAGGCCGCGTCGATCGCCCTGGTGGCGTCGGGCTTGTCGGTCAGGAAAGCGCCCACGGCAGCCTGGCGGTATTTGGGTGCCCATAATTCCTCGGCCCGGTTGAAAGGGCTGGCCAGCCCGCGCAGAAAAACGGCGGCGAGCCGGTCGGTGTCCGCATCGTTCAATGCGGCGTTCCAATCGCCCAGGGCGCCTTTGGTATAGCTGGTCGGCGGAACGAAGAAGACGGCGAATTTGGGCAGGGCATCGCTATCGGCCGCTTCTCCGCTGCGCGAACCGGTGGTGGCTAGCGGATCGGGAGCGTCCAGGCTTCGTTCGGCCGCTGGCGCTTCTGGCGAGGCGTCCTGCGCGGCCGGGTCGGGTGCGCTTTCCGCGATGGCGGGCTGATAGCGCGCCGGATCGCTGGTCCCGATTCCCGGGCGCGAATACCACATGCCCGGGTCCTGATAGGCGTTGGCCGCCAGCGGTTCCTGTTCGACGAATTCACTGCGAGGGACAAAGGCGATTTCCGTCGCTTCGCGCGACCAGATCGATAGCGCGATCCCGCCGACGATGACCAGAACGATACAGACTGCAACGAAATACAGGAATTTACGCGCCATTTTTGGCACCTTCTCTTTGCTGTTCTTCGCTCGCCTGCTCAGCCCGCCTTTCGAGCGCTACTTTTAGCATGGCCAGAAGCGGATCGGCCAGGAAGAGACCGAGAATGCCGAACAGAATACCCATGATGAGCTGAAAGGCGAGAACCAGCGCGGGGGCTAGATCGACCGTTTTCTTGGCAATCATCGGGATTACCACGTAACCGTCGAAATTCTGGACGAAGAGATAGACCAAGATGGTATAAACGCCCATCTCGACGCCGCCGGAAAAGCCGACGAGCACCATCAACACGCCCGAGATGATCGCGCCGAGATTGGGGATGAAGGCAAGGAGACCGGTCAGGATTGCCAACAGCGCCGCCATGGGCACGGCTCCGATACCGATCAGCGGCGCGACGATCGCCAGCATGATGTATGTGAACACCGCTTCGACCACCATGCCCAGCAGACGACCCGCCATCAGGCGCCGCATCGTCTGGCCCATCCGCTCGGCGGTTTCGTAGAAGCGACCGCGTTGCTGGCGTGGCAGCATCCACGCTACCCCGCGCTCATACAGCTGCGGATCGATTGCGACATAGACCCCGATCACGAGGATGAGGACTATGGTTGCCACCCCGCCGAGAATCCCGCCCAACGCGCGGGTGACGGTGCTTATGCCGCTACCGATGCTGCCCAGATAGTTCTGCAGATGGTCCTGATCGATCTGGAAGCCCTGGTTCCCGGCCCAGGCGAAGAGTTCTTCGAGCTGCCGTTCGATGATGGCAGGCAGTTGCGCTGCTTCCTGCGAGATCGTGGCGCCCGCGAAATAGCCGAGCCACAGCAGGAAACCCACGGTCCCCGCCAGCACGATCGCTACCCGCCAGCTCCGTCCGATATGAAGTATGCGGCCGAGCAGGCGCGCCCCGCCATCGATCATCGAGGCGAAGACCATGGCCCCGAAAATGACCAGCAAGGGCCGCGCAATCCACACGGCGAGCGCGACGGTGCCAACCACCGCGACCCAGACCATGGCCCGCGACACCTCCAGCCGGATGCGGGGATCGTTGATGCGCGAAGGGCTGGTGCCGAGGTCCCGGTCCTGAGTGTCCTGTTTCTCGTCGACCATCTATGCCCTTTCCATCAGGAACCTAGCGTTCGGAAACGGAATTTCGTTCCACGACGGCGGGGCGCAAGGTCGACCAGGCGCGGCCTTCGCGCAGGCTCGTCCACCAGCTTATCGGGTTGAGCGAGGTCGTCCCGTCCAGCGAAAAGGTGATGAACTCGGCACGCCCGCCGATGTTTTCCAGGGGAATGGGTCCCAGCAGGCCACGCGGATGATCGAGTTCGCGGCTGTCGGCCGAATGATCGCGATTGTCGCCCATCACGAAAACGTGATCTTCCGGAACCGTGATCTCGGCGAAATTGTCGAGTGCCTGGTTTTGGTGGTCGATGACGAGATAGGTTGCCCCGTTGGGCAGCGTTTCGCGCAAGACGGGTACGCGGCACACGCGTTCGCCGCCCTCGCTCGCCCGGAAATCGTCGAAGCCGAAACCGTCGCAGCGCGAATTGGCATCCAGCGGCAAATCGATGGCCGGCTCGACCTTCTGTTCAACCGGCGCGCCGTTGAGAATGATCTGACCGTTGCGGACCGCGATACGATCACCGGGCAGGGCGACGACGCGCTTGATGTAATCCTCGTCGCGTTGCGGATGCACGGGGATGACGATGTCACCATATTCCGGCGTCGATCCCGCAATACGCCAGTCTCCGCGCGGGGCCAGATGGAAGCTGATCGAGCTCCAGTTCCAGCCATAAGGATACTTGCTCACCACCAGCCGGTCGCCCACCAGCAGATTGGGCAACATCGATTCAGATGGGATGTAGAAGGGTTTGGCAATGAAGCTGTGAAACGCGAAGACCGCCAGCAGCATCAGTGCAAGACCGCGGATTTCCGCGATCCAGTCGACCTTTTCTTCGGATTTGTTGGACTTCTTGTTCACTGCCGTGGCGCCGGTGGTCACTGGGGTATGGCCTCGATTATGACGTAGGCCTGTGCCCATGGATGATCGTCGGTGAGGGTGAGATGAATGCGGGCTTCATGGCCGTGCGGCACCAATTCCGCAAGCACGATCGCCGCGCCGCCGGTCAGCGCCAGCGTTGGCGCGCCGGACCGGGCGTTGACCACGCCGATATCCTTCATGAAGACGCCGCGGCGAAAGCCGGTACCCACCGCCTTGGAGAACGCTTCCTTGGCGGCGAACCGTTTGGCATAGGTGCCCGCGATCGTGAACGGGCGGCGCCGCGCCTTGGCGCGTTCGATCTCGGTAAAGACGCGGTTCTCGAAACGCTCGCCGAAGCGGTCGAGCGAGTTCTGGATACGCTCGATATTGCACAGGTCGGAACCGAGGCCGATAATCATGCGCGCGCTTCGTCCATCAGCTCGCGCATCCGCCGGACCGCGGCTTCCAACCCCACGAAGACTGCTTCGCCAACCAGATAGTGACCGATATTGAGCTCGGCCAGTTCGGGGATGGCAGCAATCGGCGTGACATTCTCATAGGTGAGACCGTGCCCGGCATGCGGTTCGATACCCATCTCGCGGGCGAGCTTCGACATGGCTGCGATACGTTCGATCTCGCGCTGCTCGCGCTTGCCATCCCCGTCGAGCCCGGCATGGGCGTATTCGCCGGTGTGGAATTCCACCACCGGTACGCCGAGTTGCCCGGCGGCCTCGAGCTGGCGTTCATGGGCCTCGATAAACAGGCTCACGCGGATGCCGTTGTCGCGCAATTTCCACACGATGGGGGCGAGCGTGTTGTGCAGGCCCGCCGCGTCCAGCCCGCCCTCGGTGGTCCGCTCCTCGCGCTTTTCGGGCACGATGCAGGCGGCGTGGGGTCTGTGGGCCAGGGCAATGGCGAGCATTTCCTCGGTCGCCGCCATTTCGAGGTTGAGCGGGAGGTCGGTCGCTGCCTGAATGCGCTCGAGATCGGCATCGCGAATATGCCGCCGGTCTTCGCGCAAATGCGCGGTAATCCCGTCGCCGCCCACTGCGGCCACGATTTCCGCCGCCCGCACCGGATCGGGATGATCGCCTCCACGCGCATTGCGGATGGTGGCGACGTGGTCGATATTGACCCCCAGGCGAAGGGGCGCGCTCAAGCCTTGCGGCTCCCGGGCTTGGTCACTTCGATGGCGGCCAGGTCTTCGGGCAATTCATCCTCGGCATAGGTCGGGAAGGTGATATCGACCAGCGGGAAAAAGGGAACGCCGAGATCGGCGGAGCCATTGCTGCGGTCGACGAGAGCTACTTCGGCAATGACCTTGCCGCCTTCTCGCCCGACGGCCGCAATAGCCTCGCGGCTTGAAAGGCCCGTAGTCACCACGTCCTCCACCATCAGAACCTTGGCACCGGGCTCGAG
>CAMYIQ010000314.1 GCA_947258465.1 uncultured Erythrobacter sp. | reverse complement strand
GTGCGGTCAGTGTGGTCACGCGCAAGCCGGAAGACGAATTTACGGGCCGTATCGAGGCGATGACGGGCAGCTTCGACCGCTTTCAGCTTCGCGGGTCGATCGATATCCCCTTGGCCGATGGCGTCTATACCAGCTTTGCCGGTTTCTATCACCGGCGTGACGGCCATGTCGACGGCGTGGTCGCCGGCGCACCCGACCTGGGCGATACGGACCAATTGGCGGGGCGGTTCGCCCTGCGGTTGGAGCCGGCCACGAACCTGACCATCGATCTTGCGATCGACGGTTCGCGTTCGCGCGAAGAATCCGCCCCCAACGTGGCTCTGTCCGTGAATGAAAACGCGCCGGCGGCGGCCTATTGGAATGCCGCCTATTCGGGCGCGCCGGGGATTTGCACCGATCCGGCCAATCCCGCGCGCCTTTCCGATAGGCGCTGTTACAACAGCCAATGGGCACTCGCCCCCTATCGGCATGGCGGCACCTTCAGCTCGATTTCCGATGTCTTCACCAATGGCAATCCGGAGCGTTACCGTTCGGGGTCCGACGTCAACATCTGGGGTGCCTCGGCGGTCGTGGATTGGCAGTTTGCCGACAATATCTCGTTCAAGTCGATCACCGCCTATCGCGAAGTCACCGGTTTCTGGACCCGCGATTCGGATCACAGTCCCGCCAGCATCGTGCAGACCAACAGCGATTGGACGCAGGAACAATTCTCGCAGGAAATACAATTGCTCGGCGATTTTGCCGATGGCCGGGTCAATTGGGTTCTCGGGGGCTATTACGCGGACGAACGCGGCAACCACAGCGATCTGGTCAATATCGTCGATGCGGTGTTTCTGAGCGGCGCGGTGCTGGACGGCGAAAGCCTGGCCTTTTTCGGCCAGGCGACGGCCGAACTGCTGCCCGATCTCAATCTGACGGCGGGGATCCGCTGGACGCAGGATGAAAAGACATTCGGCAATGATAACCAATATGTGGTCGAAGCCGGATTTCTGACCGGCGCTCCTCTCAATCCGGACGGTTCGGGATTGGCGAACGGAGATCCGCTGATGGGACCATTGGGGCAGAGCGCGACGATCAAGGACACCGCCTGGACGCCGATGGTCAGCCTGTCCTATCGCTGGAGTCCCGAGGTTCTGACCTATCTGTCTTATTCGCAGGGCTTCAAGGGCGGCGGCTTCACCCAGCGCGTTTTCCCGCCTTTCCCTTTCATTCCCTCGTTCGAGCCGGAAACCAGCACCACCTACGAATTCGGTTTCAAATCCGACCTGTTCAGCCGGCGTGTCCGCCTCAACGGCGCGGTGTTTCTGAACGATTACGATAATCTCCAGATCACGGTGAACGATCCCACGCTGGGCTTTGCGCCGATCATTCAGAATGCGGCGCGTGCCCGGATCAAGGGCGTCGAACTGGAGCTGATGGCCGAACCGGTCGATGATCTGATGTTCGAAGCGGGTCTGGGCTATCTGGACGCCGAATATCGCGACGTGGATCTGCGTGCGCTGAGCGCCGGTGTGACCACGGCAACCCAGCTCCAGAACGCCCCGGAATGGACCTTGAGCGCCAGCCTCAGCTACAGATTCGATGCTGCCGGCGTGGGTGTTTTCCGGCCGCGGGTCGACTGGTCATACCGCTCGCGCGTCTACAACGATGCCGTCAACACGCCGATGCTGGTGCAAGATGGCTATCACTTGGTCAACGCCTCTGTCGCCTACGAGGTCGAAAACACCGATCTGGCGTTTACCCTGGGCGTCAAGAACCTGACGGACGAGGTCTATCTCGGATCGGGATATGCGGACGATTTCGGCGGGGTGATCGAAGGCGTCTTCGGCCGTCCGCGCGAATGGTATCTGGGCGCCAGTTTCCGTTTTTGAGGCACCAGGGGGGAGGGCTTCCGGTTCGACCGGAGGCCGCTCCCCGCAGCGACAGGAGGGAGCCCATACCCTTGTCCCGTAATTCGCTAGAAAACCGTCTGGCACGGTTGGAAGCCCTTCGTGCGGTGGATGATCTCATCACCGATCTCGGCCGGGCCTTCGATGCCGGTCCGTCGGCCACCGCGCTTCGCCCTCTTTTCACCGACGACGCGGTTTTCGTCATCGACCAGTATGGAACGCTGGAAGGAGGCGATGCGATAGCCGAAGGCGTCGCGGGCAATGCCGATGCGGGGTTTTGCTGGACTCTGCATTACCTGGTGTCTCCGCGCGTGGAACTGGCTGAAGATGCCTTGTCGGCCGATGTCGAATTCTACCTGTGGGAAGTGGCCACGGCCGCATCCGGCAGGGCCTATTGGATCGGTGGCCGCTATATCGCGCACGCCGTTTCGGCGGCGCGGAACTGGCGCTTTTCCCGGCTGGAACTGAAAGCCGATCTGATTTCCCACTACCCCGATGGCTGGCGCACCAAGCCCGCGACGCTTGCCGGCGCCTGAGCGGCTGCAACCGCCGCCGGATTTTCTGAGGAGAATTTTTGATGAATGCCCGAAACACAACGCAGTTGCGTCCCGGCGCCGAGGCGTTTGTTCACCTCGATCGCTCGGTCGATGCAATCCGGGACGAGCTGGGCATCGACCCGGTCCCGGTCGATGCGATCCGGAAACCGGAGATCTACGAGCTGGAGAAGGAGACTATCTTCAAGCGCACATGGCTGAAAGTATCTACCGATTCGGAAATTCCCGAAACAGGCGATTACAAGGTCAAGGAGCTGGAAGTTGCCGACGCTTCGGTGCTCATCGTGCGCGGCAAGGACGGCAAGGTTCGTGCCTTTCACAATGTCTGCACCCATCGCGGCAACAAGGTCGTGCCGACGGACGATCCGGAAACCTTCGGCAATGCCCGCGCCAACGTTCTGTCCTGCCGTTTTCACGGCTGGGTGTTCGGCACGGACGGGCAATTGCGTTCGGTTCCCCTCGAAGAAGGCTTCGGCAAGCTGGACAAGAGCTGCCTCGGGCTGCGGGAAATCGCCTGCGATGTCTGGGAAGGTTTCATTTTCATCAATTTCGCGAGCGACCCGGAACAGTCCCTGGCTGAGTATCTGGGCGATTTCGGCAAGCTTTTTGCGGGATACCCTTATGCCGAAGCGACCACGGCGTTTCGCTATTCCACCGTTCTGGAATGCAATTGGAAGGTTGCGCTCTACGCCTTTTCTGAAGGGTATCACGTGCCTACGATCCATGCCGGATCGTTGCCGGGCTTTCGCGGAATCGAGCATCGCGATTTCAAGCTGATCGGTCCGCATGCGTCCTCCGCGATCTACGGTGCCGGAATGGACACCGCCGATTCGACCGCCCAGTTCGCCGAGCTGTTACACGCAGACGATCACCACGGGCCTCGCCCGGACCTGCTGCCGCCGGGTATCAATCCGACGGGGCGGCCGGATTTCCAGTTCGAACTGCCGAACGTCTTCCCCAATCTGCTGATCCATCTCGCGGCGGGATGCGGCTATCCGGGGATGGCCTATTTCACTCACCAGTTCTGGCCCCTCGGCCATGGCCGGACATTGTGGGAAGGCATCAACTATTTTC
>CAMYIQ010000313.1 GCA_947258465.1 uncultured Erythrobacter sp. | reverse complement strand
GCGAGGCCCATCGTTGCCGCAAGAGTCGCACTTTCGTCGTGCGGGAGTATTCGGCCTCCCGCGCCATCGACTTCCGTCGAAGGCTTGCGGCTGTTTCGGCCCATTCCCCCTCCCGGCCGCACGCAACAAGAAACCGACCCGCTTTTGTCATGTCATCCGGTAATATAGGACGAGCCATCATATTCAGGGAGTTTTCGCATGACCATTCGTTCGCTTTGCCTTGCCACTGCAGCCGCGCTTGCGCTGGGAGGGTGCGCGACCACCGCCGCGCAGGAGGCGCCGCAGATTGCGGCTGAGGCTCCGGCCGAAAAGCGGGCAAAGAACGTCATCCTCTTCATCGGCGACGGGATGGGGGTTTCGACCGTCACCGCTGCGCGCATTTATGCCGGCCAGAAGCTGGGACAGAGCGGCGAGGAATACGTCCTCCCGTTCGAAACCTTCGACAATGTGGCGCTGGTGAAAACCTATAATATCGACGCGCAGGTTCCCGATAGCGCGGGCACGGCCAGCGCGATGCATACAGGTGTGAAAACGGACATCGGCGTGCTGGGCTACGGCCCCGGTGTTACGGAGGGCGATTGCGCGTCGGGAGCGGGGCATGCGGCGCCCATGCTTGGTGAAGAGGTCAAGGCAAGGGGGCTTGCTCTCGGCATCGTCAGCACCGCGCGCCTCACACACGCAACCCCTGCGTCGGTCTATGCGCGCAGCGTGACCCGCGATTGGGAGGCCGATGCCTGGATTCCCGAGGACCAGCGCGGGCAGGGCTGTCGCGATATCGCGCGGCAGTTGGTCGAGGCGCCTTTCGATGTGGCGCTCGGCGGTGGCAGCGTCGCCTTTTACGGCAAGGACAAGGGCGGGCGCAGGCTGGACGATGCCGCCGACCTTCCGGGCGAATGGGCGGCTGCGACCGGCGGTACCTACGCGACCACGCTTCAGGATATGGCCGCGGCTCCGGACGACAAGCCCCTGCTCGGCGTCTTTTCCCTCAGCCATATGAGCTACATGGTCGATCGCGAGGTCGACAGCACCGAACCCACGCTCACCTCGATGACCGCCACGGCGATCCAGCGCCTGTCGAGCGATCCGCAAGGCTATTACCTGATGGTCGAAAGCGGACGGATCGATCACGGCCATCATGAAGGAAAGGCGGGCTATGCGCTCGAGGAAGCGGTCGAATTCGCCCGCGCCATCCAATGGGCGATCGACAATACCGACCCCGAGGAGACGCTGATCCTCGTCACCGCAGACCACAGCCACGTGTTCACGATTGCGGGCTATCCCAAGCGCGGCAATCCGATTCTGGGCCTCGTCTCCAACCCGCGCGACGAAGGTCCTTCGCTAGCCGAAGACGGCAAACCCTACACGACGCTCGGCTATGCCAATGGCATGGGCGCCTTCACCGGCGAACGCCCGATGCCCGAAACCGGTGTGAAGGCCCGCCAGCAGGCCGCTATCCCGACCGAATCCGAAACCCATGGAGGCGAGGATGTGGCGCTTTACGCTCAAGGACCCGGCGCGAAGAACGTGCGCGGGGTGATGGAACAGAACCTGATCTACAATGTGATCCGGAAGGCCTTCGGCTGGGAAGAGCGGGACGGTGCAGCCAAGGGAGGCGCGGATGCGCCTCACGCACGCAACAAAAACGTTGCCCCCAAGCAAGGCGACCCTCAAGCGTGCTTCGACACCCAAACACCAAAAAACCCTCGTGCCGGGGGCATTGGCACGAGGGTTTCCTGTGAGCGTTCGTCACGCTTGGAACGAGATGAACCAGGTCGAGGGGGTCAACAGGGGGGAAACCCGCCTCGTGTCGTCTCGTGATTTGAAGATTATGCTCGGGGCGATTGCTGTTCAATGAACGGTGCGTGGCGGGATATCCCGTAGATCGCACCGCTCGCCGCCGAAGCGTTTACCCCGGACGGCGGGACGAGCGGCGTGGATCGCGGAAGGTGAACGCGTTGTCAGCCACGGCCACGCCGTAATGCTGGTTCGACAGCCGTACCGTGGTGCGGTGATTCTGCGAATCGAGCGCGACCCAATGGGTCAGGCGCAGACCGCCGGGGGCCGAAGCGTCGCGGGCGAAGATCAGTGTGATCACTCCGAATTCGGGACGCTTCTTATCGCGCACTTCCACACTGACGACGTCGGGATGGTTGGTGGGGACCAGCTTGCCGTATCGCTTCACGTCGCGGCTGGGATCGAGCAGCGCGCCCAATGGCGAATTCTTGATCGGCCAGCGCTGGACCTGGTTCACCTCGTAATCGACCATATACATCGATTTGCCGTTCGAGACGACGAGCATTGGCACGCCCTTCTCGTACTGGAAGCGGATTTTTCCGGGGCGTTTCAGCGTCATTACGCCGCGCACGGTCTGCCCGCTGCGGTCGGTCTGGACGAAGTCCGCCTTCATGGTGGAAATGCCGCGCAGCGCGGCCACTGCCCGGTCGAGGTCGCCCTCGGCGGCAACTACCGGCGTCGGCGCGAGGATGGCGCAAACGGGAAGCGCCACAGCCAGCGATAAAGCCAGCGCGGCGCGGATCGGTCTGTTCGATTTCGAAGACAAGGTGCTCATGCTCCTGCGATTAGGGTCGGAGCATTGAACCATCACTGAACCCGGCTCGTTCCCGCGGTTCAGCTTGGCAGAGCATTACTTGATCTTGGCTTCCTTGAACTCGACATGCTTGCGCACGACGGGATCGTACTTGCGGAAGGTGAACTTTTCCGTGTGGTTACGCGGATTCTTCTTGGTCACGTAATAGAAGCCCGTGTCTGCGGTCGAGACGAGCTTGATCTTGACGGTTGCGGGCTTCGCCATGGCGTGTTCCTAAAGATCTTTCTGGATGGCCATTGAGGCCGAAAAAATAAGGGCGGCGTGTTCCTTGCGCTTGGTCAGACCGGTTCCGCCCCCCTCCCCCTCCCGGCCACCCATCAGCATACCCTAGTGGGTGGCCGGGAGGGGGGAGTGGGCTGGTGCCGAAATCGTTTCCCAGAAACGAAAAGAACGGCTGCACCGCCGTCCGGCGCGCCCTTTGTGTGATTCACGGGGAAAAGTCAAGCACTGCGCAGCGGGCAGGTGTCTCGACTTCGCTCGACACGAACGGGCTGGTTTTCCGTTTCCCCGTTCATATCGAGCGGAGGCGAATGCCGCAGTCGAGATAGGTTCTACCAGTCGATCTTGCCGCGCTTCGCCTTGACCTCGCCGCGTACCTTCTTGGCCTTCAGGCGCTTGACCTTGCCGACGCGGTTCACGCGGCTCTTCTTGCGTTTTTTCGGCGGCGTCAGCGCCTCGCCAAGCAAGGCGACCAATCGTTCGCGTGCGGCCTCGCGATTCTGGTCCTGCGTGCGGTATTCGTTCGCGGTCAGCACGATTTCGCCGCCCTTGGTCAGCTTGCTGCCCGCTATCTCCTTCAGCCGCTCGAACGCTTCGGGCGGCATGCCGAGCTGGAACACATCGACGCGGAGCTGGACAGCCGTGGCGACCTTGTTGACGTTCTGCCCGCCGGGGCCGGAAGAAGCGATGAACTTCTCCTCGGCGATTTCGAGAGCCTTGTCGGCTATCCTACCCATCCGAAAAGCCGAGAGCGGCGAAATCCTGCGGCAGGGGGGCACTGGCGGAAATCGGCGGTTTGCCTTCGCGCGGGATGGTGAGCGCCGCGGCGTGCAGCATGGTGCGCGCCGCGCCCTTCCCGTTGCCATAGACCGGATCGCCGAGCAGGGGCATGCCCAGACCCGCCTGGCAATGCACGCGAATCTGGTGCGTGCGACCGGTCTCGGGGCGGAATTCGAGCAGTGCCTTGCCGTCGTTCTCCGCCAGCATGCGCCAGTGGGTGACCGAAGGTTTGCCCTTCTTGGCGGCGATCATCCGCCAGCCCTTCTCGGCGCTGCTGATCTTGGACAGCGACAGTTCGATCGTGCCCTCCGCCTCGCTCGGGACGCCGGCCAGCACACCGAGATAGCGTTTCTCCACCAGCCGTTCCTCGAAGGCCCTGGCAAATCGCTTCAGCGCCTTGGGATTGCGCGCCAGCAGCAGGCAGCCGCTGGTATCGGTGTCGATCCGGTGGACGGGCACGGGCGCACGCTGGAAACCCAGCTTCAGTTCCTCGAAATGGTCTTCGAGCGCGGGGCCGCCGCGGCGCGGGCGTTCGATCGGAAGGCCTGCGGGCTTGTCGATCACCAGCGCTTCGCCGTCTTCGAACAGGATCGGGATTTGAGTCATAGTTTGAGTTTCGCGTCCATCATCAGGCGCAGCGCATTGCCGAGAAAGAAACCGTCTT
>CAMYIQ010000312.1 GCA_947258465.1 uncultured Erythrobacter sp. | reverse complement strand
TTTCTTCGACATTTTCAACATACATAATCATGTAACGAAGGATCATCAAAAACTCCTGATTGCTCTTGGCCCGAGCCTAGATTCAAGTATCGCGCCCCGTCTTGAACAAACGCGACAGTGAACTGGCGAATTCCGGCCGGCCCGTTATCGGTCCGGCCGACGAAGACCCGGTGCGACGCGGCGTTCTCGTTGGCAGGTTCGCTTTCTTCGACGATGCGTACATTCTTGCGCATGATCCCATGTGGAGCCAGGTTGATCGGGCTTTCACAGGCAGAGTGCTTCTTGTCCTTCGCCGGTGCGGCGTCGACGATCGGACGCACAAGCTGGCCCATAAGCTCATCATTTAAGTCCGTAGGACCGAGATAGACCGATAATAGGGCGTTCCAGACTGCCAGAGCATCGGACTTGTAATGGGCAATCGATCCCTTGCTGTATCCCTCCGCTTCGATGAGGTCATCGAAGAGATCCGCATGCCGCAGATGGCCGGCAGTCCAGTCAGTCAGACAAGGGGTGCAATGCACTGGAAGGCCCGAAAGCGAAGCGACCAGAAAGGCGCGGGCCGGACGGTGCCTAGGCGGGAGCGCCGCCCATCCCGCCGCTTCCGCAGGCCGGACCAGAAGCGCCGGTGCGCGGGCAGCGTGCCGTCCCCAGCAACCTGCTCATGCCACCGAGGTTGTCGAACGACCAGCGAGGTGCCCAAGATCACCCATGCGCACCCTGAATGGAGGCGTGTGCCGCAAATGTCAGGATCGGGCGTCCCGGCGAGGCCTGTCGTCCGGCAGGCCGATCCTCTTGGCCATTCGAGCCGCAATCGGAGTGCGCGCGGGGTCAGAACAGAAAATGTCGCGCCCTGCTTCTCGGGGGCGTTGCGGGGTGCCCCCGTAGAAGGAGCAGCCGGAGACAGCAAAGTGGCTCCGGGCCAGGGGAAGGCATCCCCTCCATGAACACACATGAAATTGGGCACCGATCGGTCGCAAATTTATCGCGACTTATCGTGCTCGCACGCCGCTCACAAGGAATGGGACGCCGCTGGTCGCAAGCAGCCTCTCGACCTCTTGAGCAAGAACAAATATCTGAGAAAAAGAAAGTGGTGCGCTTACAGCACGCAAACACCGACGCTAAACCATTAATAGCTAGAGGCAAAAGTGTTTAAGTCACTCAAATGCCCCCAGTTTTGCCCCCAGAATCACTGTAAGTGATTGTTTAGTCACGTGTTTGAGTCTCTCTGACCGAAGCTACGCCCAAGTCTCTGCTTGCGAGACCGCGGTTTTTCTGACCCTTGCGAGCATATTGAGACAACTCCTGATCGGCGTTGCTCGAATGCCCATTTGATGAACGTCTAACGATCCAACGGTCTATAGGACGACCTTACTTACGGTAGCATGCAGACTGACCATTCCAGCGAAATCACAGTGTACGATATTTAAGAGTGGGGTAGCTAGCTGACTGACCGCAATCTCTGTTTGTTGTTGTCGATTGCGGTCCGGATCAAAATCCAGTCGAGGCTTCTGAGAAAATCTGTCTCGGTGGGTTGGTTCTCTTGGCGGCATGCAGCAGCGGCGAATACGAAACCGTGAGTGTAGTCGACCAACAGATTCAGGAGCTCGTCTTTGTGGTCACCATCGTTCAACAGCTGCGTATTCTTGCGAATTTCAGTGGTTATTGAGACCAACTCATCGCTCATGAGGCTGGGGTCTTGATGAACGCATTGAACCAATCTGGTGTTCTGCAGTGCACGCGTACAGTATGATCTCAAAATGTCCCGCAGACGTATGACCGGATCATCGGAATAGCTGGTCTCAAGTGTCGCGGCAAAAGCCAGCGAGACCAATGAGGCGAGCATCTCACGCTGGCTACCAACGTGATACTTGATGGCCATAGGTGTCACATCTAGATGTTCTCCCAGCTTGCGAAATGAGATCGCATCGGGCCCCGCCTCTCGGAGAAGGGGAAGAGCAACCTCCAAGATGCGTTGGCGAGAGAGAGGAACTGCTTCCCGAGGGGGTCTTCCGGCCTTTCTGGAGGAATTCATTGCTTATCGCACCTTGTATTGTAGCTGCACTAGGCCCGAACTGAACTGCTCAACTGACTGAAGCTCAAGCTCGATATCTTTCGGGATTTCGCCAAACATTCGGATGCCATCACCAATCAGGACGGGAGCAATTGCGATCCGCATATCATCGACAAGTCCCTCGTGAAGAAATGATCTAATGATCGCGCCGCCATCAACGTAGATGCGAGAATACCCCCTGCCGCCCAGTTCTCGCATTAGATCGGCTGGCTCTATCTGCGAAATCTCGACCTTGTTTCGTAACGCAGAAGGGATCTCATTCCGCCTCATCGATCGACTGAGCACAATTACAGGTTTGATATAGGGCCAATCGTCGAAGCCAAGCACGGTGCGGTATGATCCACTGCCCATTACAATGGCATCGACGCTTTCTTGAAACGTCAAAAAGCCGTGATCTTCACCCTCAGTGTCGATCTGCATCAACCAGTCCAAAGCATGATCCTTGCGAGCCACGAACCCATCGAGCGACATCGCCATCATAATGTGGCCGGTTGGCATACAAACCTCCTTTGATAATTATACATCGTATAATAAATTGATGGAGAGGTCGGGTCAATGTTTGGTTAGGGGTTGTCAATCGGTGCGGTGAGACATGGTTGATGCCGCCGCCACCTGCCTCGTCAACGAGGTCGGCTTCGATACTCAGTCGAGAAGCGCAGCGATGAGGTGCGGAACTTGGGCAACAGATTGCTCGTGATAGCGCAATAGCGCATGGCGACGATCGCGATCACCCGACTGGAGACTTTGCTCGAGCATGGACAAGTATGCTTCTGCGTCGGGCAAGATTGCCGGTTCCAAGCGACGGACCATGTGTAAGCGGTCGTTCAACTGCTCGACAAGCCGCACCAAAAACCTGTTGCCGGATCCTGCGGCAACTTCTCGCAGAGCGCCTGCCACTCTGCTGGCATATCCTTCTGGCGCAGGTGTTTCGTTCGAACCGGCGGCGAAAGACCATTTTGAGTCCAGGCCATGGCGCAACAGCGCGAGATTGACCTCGAGAATGTCGCGTAGCTCCTGTTCGCCCAGCGCTGCCGCACGAAAGCCCTCTCCTGGCGTGAGCTCGACCAAACCCTCGCCGACGAGTCGGTTGAGACTGTCCCTGACCGGCGTCATGCTGACGTCGAAGTCATCAGCCAGGCGCAGCGCTTCCAGCTTGGAACCGGCAGGCCGGACGCCCTCCATAATTTCCCGCTTAAGACGGCGATAGGTCGGCTCGAGGACGTGCGCAGGGCTCATCGCCTCGCGCGTCGGGATTTGGCAAATTCTCGGACGGCCTCTTCCTGATCTGGGCGGAGGGCGTCGGTCGCCTGAGGGAACTCGGCAGCATCGCCTTGAAGGAGGATCGAAGGGCACTGGCCCTCGAAATTGCCGAGATTAGGATGATGCTGACTATATCCAGCCAGATCGGCCAGTTCGGGCGGAAAGGTTCGGGCGATCTCCGGCGGATAGGCGAGCCATAGGTTCTCGTAAGGCTTGAGCCAACCCAGGCTATAGCCGACCACCACCGCACGCCGAGCATCCTGGGTCCAATTGGGGCCCGCTCCATGTAGAGTAGATCCCAGAAAGCAGATCGCATCGCCAAGGGTGCTTTCGGCGATGATCGGTTCTCCAAGATCGTCAAGGTCGGCATCTAGCTGCTCATGGGATCCTGGATAGATACGGGTGGCGCCATTCGAAGCGTTGAACTCTGTCAAGGGCCACATCACATTGAGCAGATATTCATGCTCGCCCTTGGCTCCCGCCCACATATCATGGTCGCGGTGCGGAAACTGCTCGATTTCGCCTGGATGGACCGCGATGGCCTGAGCGACATTGAGCTGTATTCGCTCACAAGCGGGCTCGAGGATTTTTTTGGCCAGTTCGAGGATGTGCGGTTCCATAACCAGGTCGACGATCGACCAAGATCGGCGCAGGAGGCTACCGAAACGTTGCGTTCGATAGCCATAGAAATTGCCTTGGCCCATCGGAGCGCGCTCGAACGCCTCGGCCAGGTCGCGATTGATCGACTTGATGGTGTCTTCGTGGATCAACCCGGGCATGATGCAATAACCGTCACGCTCGATGGCCTGTAGCCAGCGATCTGTGTCCCGGCCGCTCACGACGCGTACTCCGGTATGATGCGGGCAGTCCGGAACGGAGCCGGTCGATAAATCCCTGAGCTTCTTAGCCCCGCGATCGTCGTCTCGTCGATATCGATCTGGAGAGCGGTCAGGCGTACGCCATTGATGCTGCGGATTGGTCCAAGGCTCGAGCACGTCCATCCGAATTTGGCTATCTGGTCAAACCACGCCCGATTGGCGACAGCAGTGTACCCGATGAGTCCGGTCGCAAGAGCGTGCTCTGCTAGAGCAGTGACGAGCTGGTCGCGCACTAACCGCCGCTCGCTTCTAGGCAAGGTCGGCTCGATGCAGAACCTCGTGATCTCGCGATAACCTTCACCCGATGGAACCGGACCTTCGCACAGAACAGGAAAGAGGCTGCCTAGGATATGGGGTCGGTCGGTTTGCAAGAGACGTGCCGAAGCTCGATGGTTCGCGTCGTTGTCAGCGAGGATCAGATATGCGGCATCGAAAGTGTCGAACTGATCCATCTCATACTCGTCCTCAAGAACCGGAACGTCCCATTTGAGAAGATCGACAAACACGCGTTTGCGGGCCCGAAACATCGACCGGAGCGCCCGGTCAGTAGGACACGAAGCATAAGGCGGCGAAAAATCTGGCATGGGCTACACCTGCAAGCGGGATGACTGACCCCACTTGATCAGGACGACACTCGACGCGGTATCCCAAGAACTGGGGAGACGAGCTACTTCTCGCAGGACCGAGGAAACCTAGCCCTCTGAAGCATGCTGGTTCCGCCTGACCCGTTGTTCTACGAGGCCTAACGAACCAGCATGCATGCCGATGACCGTGTCTAGATGCGCGAGTGTCATTTTGTACTCGGAGGTCTGAGCACTACGTTACCGACAGGACCTCTCAAGCCACGGCTTGCCCCAGGGAGAGGAAAGGAGCGCCACTAAGCAATCTTGGAGAGTACGAGTTGGGACTTACTCACCTGATGTTGCTCAAAGCGGAAAAAGCGATGACGCGGGGGCTTTGTTGCGCGCGTTGACACCAAGCTATAACTCGATATTTATCGTTTTATGAGCTTGCCATGGTTTTACCCTGATCGGGTTAGTGTAGCACCCGGAGAAGAACTCGCGATCCACGCCAGCGCTCCAAATGGCAGGTATCGCCTGATATTCACCCGAGTTGGTGGCACGAGCGAACAAAAATCGATAATCGAGGGGATTAGTGTTTGCCAAGAGCAAATTCCGGCAAATATCGAATCTTGCGGGTGTAATTGGCCCGTTGCTCTCCGGTTCACGATTCCCGCCGACTGGAAAACCGGCTATTACGACCTGCACCTTGTTGGAGCCGATGGTGAAGGCACCCATCACTTCTTCAACCTGAGACCCAATTCAAGTGAGCCGTGCGCTCAGGCTGCGATCGTCCTCGCGACCAACACCTATCAGGCCTACAATTACTGGGGTGGGGCCAATTCCTACGCGCATGTCGAAAAATTGATGCGCGGAGAAGTCGATGCTGCAGGGTCGGAACACGAGGCAAAGGGACAGCTATCGCGCATGCGGCCTTATGCACAAGGCCTGCTCATGCCTCGCCCCGACCAACCGCGGTTGGTCAATCCCGCGCCCCGCGAATTCGGCATGCCTGCGCACCCTGCAACGCCCGAATGGATGGCCGAGCACCAGCCATCCCCTTACGACTTCTCAGCCGGCTTCGTCGGCAAGTGGGAACACGCCTTCGTCTGCTGGGCGGAGGAGAATGAGGTCGAACTCGACTACTTCACCGACCAGGATCTCGAAGCTGGGGCGGGCATCCTCGATCCTTATCGCGCCGTCTTCTTGGTAGGCCATAGCGAATACTGGTCGGCTCCCGCTCGCGACGCGATCGACAGCTTACACAAGGCGGGAGGAAATCTGATCATCTTCTCCGGCAATACCGCCTACTGGAAGGTTCGCTGGGAAGAGGACGGCCAGGAGATGGCAGTCCACAAGTGGCGCGGGGAGAGCGACGACCCCCTTTGGGGCACGCCGGAAGAAAGTCGCGACGGCACGCATATGTGGTCGCACCCTGCCTTTGAACGCCCAGAAGCCGAGATGACGGGACTCTCATTCCTTTATGGCGGCTATCATCGCCTCGG
>CAMYIQ010000311.1 GCA_947258465.1 uncultured Erythrobacter sp. | reverse complement strand
GAGCCGCTCGAACCCGGCGATCAGCTCATCCAGTTGCCGCTGCGCCTCGCGGCCTGCCCCGCCGATCTGGTTCGAAACATCCTTGGCCGAAGTTGCGATGACCGGCAGATTGTCGCGCAGCCGATCCATGTTTTCCAACGCTGTAACGCTCACGCGCGCGATGGATTCCACCTGCTCTCCATTGTCGCTGATCAGCGATTGCAACCGATCGGCATGTTCCGACAGGCGATCTGTCGCGATGCGGCCCAGGTAATCCAGTTCGTTCGTCTGGGTGGACAGGAACTCACGCGCGAGGCTGAGCTCGCGATTGACCGTGACGAGCCGGATTTCCAGTTCTGCCGATTTGGCCGACAGGTCCTGAGCAACGTCGGAAAAGCGTTTCGCTTCGCGCGTCGAATTGCGCATGGCCAGAAGCCATAGCGACACGATAAGCAGCACCGGTACAGCCCATTGGGTGACGATTTCCGTCCATTGGGACGGGGTGGGGCGGGCCGCTATTTCCGCCTGGTGAGCCCAGCCGTAAAACACCGTCCAGCCGAGTGTCGCCGCGATGGCAAGAGCGGGAACGACCCATGCCCGTGTTCTGGCCGGCTGTTCGTCCGTCCACCAATCCTCGTCGAAAACCTCCTCATTTTCGTGCGAGGTTTCCTCGGTAACGTCCTCGGACCTAACGGCTTCCGGGGAGCTTTCTTCGGTCGTCTCGTCGACGGCCTGGATTAGCGGGCGCTTTCTCATAATGGCGAAATCTATCACCAAAGCGATTGGGCTTAAACCACAATTAACCGCTTCGAGGGCATGGGGTATAGATGGCCTACCATTCTGCCGAATTCGACGCCGCTCTGGCAACGGCAGCGGGCGACGATCTCTCGCTCAACGGCGAGCTGCGCGCGGCTTTCGCGGACAGCGTGGTTCGGCTGCTGGATTTGCTGCGCCGTGCCCGCTGCGATGCCAACTGGGAAGTCGCCGCCGACAAGCTGCATGCTGTCGCCGCGAGCTTTCATGCCGTGGAACTGATGGAATTGGCCGACGAGGCGCGTTTGGCGGCTCCCGGAGAGCCGACCATTCTGCGCCGCATCGATGCGTTCGCCGACGCTATCGCCTGAGGGTAAATCGACTTCGCGGCTTGGCTTGTGGTGGAAGACCGCCCTAGAAGACGGGTTCGTCCAAAACGTCGCAACCGGAGTGAAGCGTGCGCGTCGCCCTGCTGTCCGTGCTCGATGTCCAATCGGAACCGCGCAAGATACGAGCGCCCTTCCGTATGCTCGCCGGCGCGCGCCTCGTGGAACGGCAGCTCGATATCGCGCTGGCTGCGGGCTGCGAAGTCATAGCCTGTCTGGCCGACACGGTAGGGCGCGAAGTGATCGAGCTACAACACCGGGCCGAAGCGGCGGGCGCGCGCTTCATCGCGCTGCGCGAACCACGCAAACTGTCCGGAATGGTGACGGCAAGCGACGAGTTGCTGGTCCTGGCGCCAGGCGTTTTGCCCCATGAGGATGCGGTCCTGCGGTATCTTGCGAAGCCGGGCGTGCTCGTTTTTCCCGAGGATCCTGCGGTCGATCGAGGTTACGAGAGGATCGATGCGCATTTTGCGTGGGCGGGGGCTCTGCTGGTTCGAGGCAATGCCGTCGAGCATCTTGCGCAGCTGCCCGACGACGTCGACACCCCCTCGGCGCTTCTGCGGATCGCCCTGCAATCGGGTGTACGCACCCATCCGCTCGAGATGCGCCTGCTCGACGAGAATGTCTGGCTGCGCGATCCCTCTCCCGAAGAGCTTGCGGAAAGAGAGCGGAGCTGGGTGGACGTTCACGCGGACGTAGCGCCTTTCACGGCACCTGGCCTTGCCATTGCGGAGCGTATGGGCGCCCGGCTCGCGCGCGATACGCCGGGTGAACGCCTGCCGCGCTTTCTGGCGCTGGGCACCGCGGCGGCAAGCCTGCTCGCTCTGTCACTTGGCCTGGCCGGGTGGGTATCTTCGGCCTTCGCTCTGGCCGCGTTGGCGGTGATGCTGTTCGCTATGGAGGGCGTCGTTCGGCGGGTCACCACTGCGGGACAGGTCCGCCCGCGCGTTCCGGTGATCGTGCAAATTCTAACTGTCTTGATCGACCCCCTGCTCGTCCTGCTCGTCGCTCTCGCTTCCCCCGAAGACACCCAATGGCTGCGTCTCTTCGTGCCCGCGATCCTGGTCGGTCTGTTGCATCTCGGAGAACGGGTGAGTGCAGCGCGCTGGCGACGGAGCTACGCCGATCGGGTGCTGCTGGTGTCGATACTGCTTCCGGCGGTGCTGCCAGGCGTCGTCCAGCCCGTCGTCGCGGTCTTGGCGCTCGCTGTTTTGATATCGATTTTCATGACTTCGGACCCAAGGAACTAACGCCCGCTTAACCATGCCGATGCTAGTTTCTCACTATGCCGATGCCTGATGCTGCATCCCCCGCGGTCGCCGACGACCAGGAGCCCCTGCGCGATGCGCTCGCGCGGGGTAACGCAGCGCTCGCGCGGATCGGGCCGATACTCACGCACCTGATAGCCACTCCGGATCACTCGCTGTTCAGCGACGAGATCATCGCTCGAGTCCGCGGCATGTGTCATAGCCTTGCCTGGCAGGCTTTGCGCGCCCAGGCCGAGGCGGCCGGGCAAGTGGGTAGGGAGGCCTTTGCCGAACGCCATGGCGAAGATCTCGCCGAGCATTTTTTCAGCAGTCCGTCCTTGCTTGCGCATTGCCATGCGCTGGCGCTCGAATGGCAACTGACCGAAAAGCTGGAAGTGCAGTACGGAATCGATCCGGTTCTTTCGCCCTTGGTTCAGGAACTGATCGCGGCGCCCGATAGCGGGCTTGCCAGCGCGGCCATGGCTTTGCTGACGGCGCAGGCGCGCTTCGCCCAGGCGCAGCGCCGGATGGAGCTGCCTTTGGGGGAATTGCCCGGCGACCTGTTCCATGATTTGCTGATGGGGTGGCGCGCCTATAGCGGACAATTACGCTCCGACGCCATGATCCGCGCGGAGGCGAAGCTGCGCAATGCCTTCGACGAGGGGGCGGGCCGGTTGGCGCTGCTGGCGCGGGTCGTGGCGGGTATGGGCAATACCGCTTTGCGGGCACTCGATATAGATCAGGCGGGTACTGCACTGTATCTGACCGCGCTTGCCGTGCGATCGGGGCAGTCGCGGACCGCAGCCGTGCTGTCCACCAATCACCAG